>NZ_JAQUAL010000063.1:0-17865 GCF_028687295.1 Simplicispira sp. | reverse complement strand
TGCTCGGCGCTGGCGCGCTCTGCGGCGCTGTCGGGGTCGATCAGGTAGCCGAAGTGGAAGTTGCCGTCGCCCACGTGGCCGACCAGAAAGTACGGGATGCCACTGGCATCGGCCTCGGCCACCGAGTCGAGCAGGCAATCGGCCAGGCGGCTGATGGGCACGCAGGTGTCGGTGCTGATGGCGCGGCAGCCAGGGCGGCTTTGCACGGCGGCAAAGTAGGTGTTGTGCCGCGCCGTCCACAGGCGGGTGCGCTCCTCGGGGGTGCTGGCCCATTCAAAAGCGTTGCCGCCGAACTCGCTGGCAATCTCCTGCACGGTTTGCGCCTGCTCCTGCACGCTGGCGCTGGAGCCGTGGAACTCCATCAGCAGCATGGGTTCTTCGCGCAGGTTGAGCTTGCTGTGCGCGTTGACCATGCGCACGCTGTTGGCGTCGATCAGCTCCACGCGCGCAATCGGCACGCCCAGCTGGATGGTCTGGATGGTGGTGCGCACCGCCGCCTCGATGCTGGGGAACGAGCAGATCGCTGCGCTCACCGCCTCGGGCAGCGGGTACAGCTTGACGGTGATTTCGGTCATCACGCCCAGCGTGCCCTCGCTGCCCACCAGCAGGCGCGTGAGGTCGTAGCCTGCGCTGCTCTTTTTGGCGCGCGTGCCGGTGCGAATGACCTCGCCGCTGGCCGTGACCACTTCCAGCGCCAGCACGTTCTCGCGCATGGTGCCGTAGCGCACGGCGTTGGTGCCGCTGGCGCGCGTGGCGGTCATGCCGCCAATGCTGGCGTCGGCGCCGGGGTCAATCGGGAAGAACAGGCCGGTGTCCTTGATGGCGTCGTTCAGCGCCTTGCGCGTGATGCCGGGCTGCACCGTCACCGTGAGGTCGTCGGCGTTGATGCTCAGCACCTGGTTCATGCGCGACACGTCCAGGCTGATGCCGCCTTGCACGGCCAGCAGGTGGCCTTCGAGGGACGAGCCCGCGCCGTAGGGGATCACCGGCACGGCGTACTGCGCGGCCAGGCGCACGGCGTCTTGCACGTCTTGCGTGCTGTGCGCAAACACCACGGCAGAGGGGGGCGGGGCGACCAGCGAGCCTTCGTCGCGGCCATGCTGCTCGCACACGGCGCTCGCCGTGGAGCACTGGGCGCCAAAGCGCGCAGCCAGCGCCTCCAGCAAGGCAGCGGGCACGGTGCGTGGCACCAAAGGCGAGGGGGTCGGGTGGGTGGGTGTATTCATCACAATCTTTCCGCAGAGGGCAAAAAGAATACCACCGGCCCCACGCAAAAACGCCCTGGCCGACGAGAACCCGCCAGGGCGTTGCGCTTATCAACTTTTTACCGGAAAGGGGCGCGGCCTTGGCGCCGCGCGGGGGTCAGGTGCTCAGGACTTCACCCCCCGTTCAAATTCTTCATACGACAGGAAACCGTTCTTGTTGGTGTCCAGCGGCCCGAAGCGGTTGCCGATGGCGGGCAAGGTGGCTGCCTCCTGGGTGCTGAGCTGGCCATCGTGGTTGGCATCGGCGCGCTCAAAGGCGGTGCGGCTGGCCGAGGGAGCGGGGCCACCGGGCCCGGCGCTGAACTTGGAAGGGGCCGCCTGCGTGGCGGGGGCCGGGCCGATCACGGTTTTGGTATCTGCCCCCGGGGCTGCATGGGCTTGCAAAACGGCCGCACCACCCATGGCCAAAGCAGTAAACAGCATCACGCTGCGCGGGTTGAAAGGGTGGGTGCGTCGTTGCATGGTCTTGTGCATGGATCGGTTGCTCCATCAATGTTGAACAGATTTGCATTGCACCCCAGCCACGGGCGCAGGGCCAGCAGTTTTGCCTGCTGTTGCGTCAGCCAACATTTGCGCGCGCGGTGTAACGCACAATTCGGTATTCATCCCCCAGGAGCACACCAATGGCCAACCGATTGACACAAATTGCCACCCGCACCGGCGACGACGGCACCACCGGCCTGGGCGACAACACGCGCGTCCACAAGCACCACCTGCGCGTACAGGCCATGGGCGACGTGGACGAGCTGAACTCGCACCTGGGCCTGCTGCTGTGCGAGACGCTGCCGGGCGACGTGCGCGAGCTGCTGATCGACGTGCAGCACCAGCTGTTCAACCTGGGCGGAGAGCTGTCCATCCCCGGCTTTGAGCTGCTCAAGGAAGAGGCCGTGTTGCAGCTGGACCAGGCGCTGGCCACGCACAACGCCGCGCTGCCACGCCTGCAAGAGTTCATCCTGCCCGCTGGCACGCGCGCTGCTGCGCAGGCCCATGTGTGCCGCACCGTGGCACGCCGCGCCGAGCGCGCCGTGGTGGCCCTGGGCGCGCAGGAGGCGGTGCGCGAGGCGCCGCGCCACTACCTCAACCGCCTGTCTGACCTGATGTTTGTGCTGGCGCGCGTGCTCAACCGCATGGACGGCGGCGACGACGTGTACTGGAAAAGCGCCCGGCTGGCGCAGGCGGAATAAGCCCGGCTGAGCGCTGCCGTGCAGTCATCTTTTGATAGCTGCCAGCGCACACCAGCATGGGCCTGGAGTCGTTTTTTACCCATAATCCTGCCATGCACATCCGCCCCTTCCGCCCCGGCGATGCGTCGGCTCTGCGCGCGGTCTTTTATTCCTCTGTCCACCAACTCGCCCGCCTGGACTACAGCGCGGCGCAGTTGCACGCTTGGGCACCCAGTGAATACGACGCCGTGCAGTGGGCCGAGCGCCTGCGCGCCAACCAGCCTTTTGTGGCCGAGGTGGATGGCGCCATCGCCGGTTTTGCCGATGTGCAGCCCTCGGGCTACATCGACCAATTTTTTGTGGCGGGCGATTGGGCCGGGCGCGGCGTGGCGCGGACACTGATGGCGCAGATCCACCACACGGCGGCGCAGGCCCGCATGCCCCGGCTGTGGGCGCAGGTCAGCCTCAGCGCCGAGCCATTTTTTCGCCGCAGCGGCTTTGTGCTGGAGGCGCGCCAGCAAGTGACCGTGCGCGGCGTGGTGCTGGCCAACGCGCGCATGGGCAAGCCACTGCACGCTCCTTGATTGATAGCTGCTTGCGCACACTGGCAGGGCGCTACAGTCGTTTTTTGCCTTCATCTGACGCAGCCCCAGGCCAGCGCTGCGAACACATCCGGAAAACGTATCAGAATATGCCCGGTGCAACCGCACCGGCGCTGGATGGTTTTGGAGAACAAGGAAGACAAATGCAGATGAGCGACTGGAAAATTGGTACCCGGCTGGGGCTGGCTTTTGGCCTGCTGATCGTGATGATGCTGGGCGTGGTCGTGATCGGGCTGGTGCGCTTTGGCACGGTGGGCACGGTCAACAGCCGCATCATTGAGGAAGACTGGGTCAAGGCCGAGGCCGCCAACGTGATCGACACCACCACCCGGGCCAACGCCCGGCGCACCATGGAGCTGGTGCTGGCCACCGACGCACAGCACCTGCAAGCCATCAAGGCGGCCATTGCCACCAACAAAAAAACCATTGACGAGGCCGTCGCCACGCTGGACAAGCTGGTGCACCTGCCCGAGGGCAAAGCCCTGCTGGCACAGCTCAAGGACAAACGCGGCCAGTATGTGCAGTCGTTCACCCGCGTGATCGGGCTGGTCGATGGCGGCGCCAGAGACGATGCCATTGCACTCATCAAGTCCGAAACCCTGCCCGCGCTGGACGCCTTGCAAGAGCCCATCAACGGCCTGACGGCACTGCAAAAGCGCATCGTTGCCAACAGCAGCACCGAGGTGCTGGGCGACATCCGCAACTCCAGCTGGGTGATGCTGGCGCTGGGGCTGTCGGGCCTGGCGCTGGGCTCGGTGCTGGCGTACTGGATTACGCGCTCCATCACGGTGCCGCTGCGCCGTGCGGTGCAGGTGGCCCAGACGGTGGCGGCGGGCGATCTGGGCAGCCACATCGCGGTAGCAGGCCGCGATGAAACCAGCGAGCTGCTGCAAGCCCTGCGCGACATGAACCACAACCTGCAAAACATCGTCTCCCAAGTGCGCAGTGGCACCGACACCATTGCCACCGCCACCAGCCAGATTGCGGCGGGCAACCAGGACTTGTCCTCGCGCACCGAGGAGCAGGCCAGCGCGCTGGAGCAAACGGCAGCATCCATGCAGGAGCTGGCTGGCACCGTGAAGCACAACTTTGACAGCGGCAAGCACGCCAACGAGTTGGCCGAATCTGCCGCGCAGGTGGCCGCCAAGGGCGGCGCCGTGGTGGCGCAGGTGGTGGACACCATGGAGGCCATCAACGCCTCGTCGCGCAAGATCGCCGACATCATTGGCGTGATCGACGGCATTGCCTTCCAAACCAACATCCTGGCGCTCAATGCCGCTGTGGAAGCGGCCCGCGCCGGTGAACAAGGCCGTGGCTTTGCCGTGGTGGCCAGCGAGGTGCGCAGCCTGGCCGGGCGCAGCGCTGTAGCGGCCAAGGAGATCAAGGAGCTGATCTCTGCCTCGGTGGACAACGTCAGCGCGGGCTGCACGCTGGTCGAACAGGCGGGCAGTACCATGGACGAGATCGTGGTCAGCGTGCGCCGCGTGGCCGACATCATGGGCGAGATCAGCCTGGCCAGCCAAGACCAGACCACGGGCATCGACCAGATCAACCAGGCCATGGTGCAGATGGACCAGGTCACGCAGTCCAACGCCGCGCTGGTGGAAGAGGCGGCAGCGGCCGCGCAGTCGCTGGAGCACCAGGCGCAGACGCTGGTGCAGGTAGTGAGCGTTTTCAAGACCGGCGCGTCCGGTCAGCGGGCCTTGGCAGGCTGAACGCCTGGGGGCCGGGGCAGATTTGGCACACACAGGAGAACCACAGATGGCTTATTTCCAATGGGCAGATGACATGGTGATCGACAACGGCCCCATCGACCAAGACCACCGCAAGCTGGTGGAACAGGTCAATGCCCTGCACACCGCCACCACGGAGGGGCGCGGCCAAGAGGTGGTGGGCGCGCTGCTGGAGGCGCTGATCCACGACACGGTGCAGCACATCCAGCGCGAAGAGCAGCAGATGGCAGCCCTGGGCTATCCGCACCTGGAGCAGCACCAAAAAGGGCACGCGCTGTTTGTGGCCGATCTGCACGGCCTGCGCACCAAGTACCAAAGCGGGGGCATTACCGTGGCGGCGCAGCTCTCGACGCTGCTGCGCGACTGGCTGTCGCTGCACATCCGGCGCTACGACAAGGAGATGGTGGGTTTCATCCGGCAAAAAGACCGCGAGGGCCGGACAGTGGCGCATTCGCGGCGCCCGGCTGCGCTACTGAATTAGTAGCTGCTTGCGCCCATTGGACGGGCGCCTGAGGCTGTTTTGGCTTGAAATCAGCGCGGCGCCAGCACGGCCATGGTGATGCGCGATACGCAGGTCAGTTCACCCGCGTCGTTGACCATGTCGATCTGCCAGACCTGCGTGGTGCGCCCCACATGCACAGCGCGGGCCGTGCCCGTGACCCAGCCGCTGGTGGCGGCGCGGATGTGGTTGGCGTTGATGTCCAGGCCCACCACGCGGTGGCCTTCGGGGCTGGCGTAGTTGGCACCCATGGAGCCCAGCGTCTCGGCCAGCACCACGCTGACGCCGCCGTGCAGCAGGCCAAACGGCTGCTTGGTGCGGTGGTCCACCGGCACGCGGCCGCACAAAAAATCATCGCCCACCTCGGTAATTTCAATGCCCAGGTGCGAGATGGCGGTGTTGGCGCCAGACTGTTGGATGGCGGCCAGGGAGAGGGGTTTTTTCCAGATCGGCATGGGTTTTCTTCAGGCGGTGGCGGGTCACAACAAGGCGGCATTATCTGGCGCGGGGGGCACCGGCCCTGTCACTTGCGCGCCCCCGGGCCGGGGGGCGCCGCAGGCCGGGGCGGGCACTGCGGCAGGAGCGGTGTGGCGCTGGGCGCCAGCGCATCAGCCGCGCATGGTGCCGGTTTCGACAAAGCGCTGGTGCCACGACAGCGCCTCGGGCAGCAGGTGCGGCGTGTGCTGGCCACCGCCGCTGTGGCGCGCGCGCTCCAGGTAGTCGCGCAGGGCGGGGCGAAAGTCCGGGTGGGCGCATTTGTCGATGATGAGTTCGGCGCGCTGCGTGGGCGAGAGGCCGCGCAAATCGGCCAGGCCCTGCTCGGTAACGATGACCTGCACATCGTGCTCGGTGTGGTCCACGTGCGAGGCCATGGGCACGATGCACGAGATGGCGCCGCCCTTGGCCACCGAGGGCGTCATGAAGAACGACAGGTAGCCGTTGCGCGCAAAGTCGCCCGAGCCGCCGATGCCGTTCATGATGCTGGTGCCCATGATGTGCGTGGAGTTGACGTTGCCGTAGATGTCGGCCTCGATCATGGCGTTCATGGCGATCACGCCCAGGCGGCGCACCAGCTCGGGGTGGTTGCTGATCTCTTGCGGGCGCAGCACGATGCGCTGGCGGTAGAAGTCGATGTTGCGCGTGAAGTCTTCCAGCGCCGCCGGGCTCAGCGACAGCGCCGTGGCCGAGGCGCTGGCCAGCTTGCCGCTGCGCAGCATGTCCAGCATGCCGTCTTGCAGCACTTCGGTGTAGGCGGTGAGGTTCTCAAACGGCCCTTGGTTCAACCCGGCCAGCACCGCGTTGGCGATGTTGCCCACGCCCGATTGCAGCGGCAGCAGGTTGGCGGGCAGGCGGCCCAGCTTCACCTCCTGCTGCATGAACTCGATGATGTGCCCGGCAATCTGCTCGGACACCGCATCGGGTGCGGCAAACGTGGAGTTGCGGTCGGACTGGCTGGTGTGCACCACGGCAATCACCTTGCTCAGGTCGCAGCGCAGGTAGGGCTCGCCAATGCGCTCATCGGGCGCGGTCATGGGGATGGGCTTGCGGTGCGGCGGGCGGTCGGTGCCGTAGTAGATGTCGTGCATCCCTTCCAGGCCGGGGTTTTGCAGGTCGTTGACCTCCAGGATGATTTTGTCGGCCTGGTCCAGCCAGGTCTTGTTGTTGCCCACCGAGGACGACGGAATCAGGCGCCCGTCGGGCAGCACGCCGGCCACCTCCACCACCGCCACATCGAGCTTGCCCAGAAAACCGAACCAGACAAACTGCGCCATGTGCGAGAGGTGGATGTCCATGTACTGCATCTGCCCGGCATTGATGCGCTGGCGGCAGGCCGGGTCGGACTGGTAGGGCATGCGCATTTCAATGCCGCCGACCTTGGCCAGCGCGCCGTCCAGCTCTGGCGCCGTGGAGGCGCCCGTCCACAGGCCGATCTTGAACGGCTGGCCCTGGGCGTGCAGCGCCTCGATGCGCCGCGCCAGCGCCATGGGCACCGCCT
The DNA here is from genome assembly GCF_028687295.1 of Simplicispira sp. Classification (NCBI taxonomy): domain Bacteria; kingdom Pseudomonadati; phylum Pseudomonadota; class Betaproteobacteria; order Burkholderiales; family Comamonadaceae; genus Simplicispira; species Simplicispira sp. The sequence continues at coordinate 10,607 of NZ_JAQUAL010000063.1, read as the reverse complement.
TGGGGTAGCCCGCGCCGGTAAAACCGCTCATGCCCACATTGGCACCGGCAGGAATAAGCGCTGCCGCCTCGTCGGCTGACATGGCGCGCTGGAGAAAGTCTGGGTGGCGTACCCGATCGGCCAAGGACATGGAAAAACTCCGCAAGATGTGCTGGGCGCCGCAGGCTGCGGCGTGCGAAAGTTGCGGATTCTATCCGGCACACCTTGCGCTATCAGGGTTTGCCCTGACAGGGTTTTTACCGAGTCGGCGCAGCGGTGCCGGAGCGGTTGAGCAGCGCGTGCAACACGATGGCGCCAAACGTGGCGGTACCGATGCCGCCCAGGGCAAAGTCGCCAAACTTGAGCGTGAAATCGCCCGTGCCCAGGATGAGCGTGACAGCGGCCACGATGAGGTTTTTGTTGTCCGAGAAGTCCACCCGGTTGTCCACCCAGATTTTGGCCCCGGCCACGGCAATCAGCCCGAACACAACGATGGAGACGCCGCCCATCACCGGCAACGGAATGGACTGGATCACGGCGCCAAACTTGGGCGAAAAGCCCAGCAGCACGGCAATCAGCGCCGCCGCCAAGAACACTGCGGTGGAGTAGATTTTGGTGGCCGCCATCACGCCGATGTTCTCGGCATAGGTGGTCACGCCGGTGCCGCCTGCTGCGCCACTGACCATGGTGGCAATGCCGTCACCAATGAAGGCGCGGCCCATGTATTGGTCGAGGTTCTTGCCGGTCATGGCCGTCACGGCCTTGATGTGGCCCAGGTTTTCGGCCACCAGAATCACCACCACGGGCGCAATCAGCAGCATGGCCGGGCCGCTGAACACGGGGGCCGAGAAGCTGGGCAACCCCAGCCACGGCGCCGCTGCCACCGCCGACCCATCGAGCGCCTTGCCCAGGCCCAGGCCGTTGGCCAGCAGCGCATACAGCAGGCTGGAGACGATCAGGCCCACCAGAATCAGCAAGCGCTGCACCATGCCGCGCGTGAGCACCGCCACCAGCCCGACGCAGACAAACGTCAGCGCCTGCATCCAGCTGTCAAAGTTGCTGGCGGCCATGTTCTTGACCGGAATACCCGCCAGGTTCAGCCCGATCACCGCCACCACGGCGCCCGTGACCACGGGCGGCATGAAGCGCTCTATCCAGCCCGTGCCCAGCACCTGCACCACCACGCCAATGAGCGTGTAGATCAGGCCGCAGGCGATGATGCCGCCCAGCGCCAGGCCGATTTGTGCGTTGGGGCCTTTGCCGCCATAGGCCGTGGCGGCAATCACCACGCCGATGAAGGCAAAGCTCGACCCCAGGTAGCTGGGCACCTTGCCGCCCGTAATCAGAAAGAAGATCAGCGTGCCGATGCCGCTCATCAAAATGGCCAGGTTGGGGTCAAACCCCATCAGGATGGGCGCCAGCACGGTGGAGCCAAACATGGCAATCACGTGCTGCACGCCCATGGCGCCCGTTTGCGCCCAGGGCAGGCGCTCGTCGGGGCCGATCACGCCGCCTTGCAGTAGTACATCCGCGCTTTTCTCGCGCCATTTCAGCAGTCCCATGGTGGTTTTCCAGATGGTGAAAGGCTGAAATGCTACGCCCAAATGCGACAAGGACGGCCAGGCCGTCCTTGTTTTTTGCTATTTATTCAATAGCTGTTAGCGCTTACCGCGCGTGGCTTTGAGGCCAGAAAGACCTCAAAACCATGCCGCACGGTGCGGCGCCCGTGGTTCAGGCCACGCTGCGGGCGGGCAGCACGGTGCCACGGCATTCGCCAAAACCGATGCGCGCCGCACCGGCTTTTTCGCACCAGCCGCGCAGGATGACGGTGTCGCCATCTTCCAGGAAGCCGCGCTGCTCGTCGGGGGCGCCAGGGCCGCTCAGGGTGACGGGCTCACGGCCCCCCTTGGTCAGCTCGATCAGGGCGCCGGCCTCGGAGGGCGTGGGGCCGGAGATGGTGCCCGAGCCCAGCAGATCGCCGGGCTGCAGGTTGCAGCCGCCCACGGTGTGGTGGGCCACCATTTGCGCAGCCGTCCAGTACTGGTGGCGGAAGCTCGTTTGCGACACGCGCACCGGGCCAGCGCCCGCAGCGGTGCGCTGGGGCGTTTGCAGCAGCACTTCGAGCTGGATGTCCAGCGCGCCCTCGGCGTTGTTGCTGGCGTCATCGAGGTAGGGCAGTGGCTTGGGATCGGCAGCGGGGCGCTCCCAGGCCTGACGGTAGGGGGCCAGGGCCTCCATGGTCACGATCCAGGGCGAGACGGTGGTGGCAAAGTTCTTGGCCAGGAACGGGCCCAGGGGCTGGTATTCCCAGGCCTGGATGTCGCGCGCCGACCAGTCGTTGAGCAAGCAAATGCCGAAGATGTGCTGGTCGGCTTCGCCCAGGGCAATGGCCTCACCCAGCGCGTTGCCCTGGCCGATGTACATGCCGACTTCCAGCTCATAGTCCAGGCGCTTGCATGGGCCGAACTCGGGAGCCGTGGCACCAGCGGGCATGTATTGGCCCAACGGGCGGCGCACTTCCTGGCCACTGACGCCAATGCTGGAGACGCGGCCGTGGTAGCCCACGGGAATCCAGCGGAAGTTGGGCAGCACGGGGTCGGTGCCGTTGTCGCCGCGCATGATCTTGCCGATGTTGGCCGAGTGGTGGACGGAGGTGTAGAAGTCGGTGTAGTCGCCGATTTGTGCGGGCACGTTGTATTCCACGGCCACTTGCGGCACCAGGCAGCTGCGCAGGGCTTCGACCTTGGGGCCTTCAGCGCCTTCCTTGAGCAGGTCGAACAGGCCGTGGCGCAGCGCTTGCCAGGCCTTGGGGCCCAGGGCCATCAGCACGTTGAGGTTGTGGTAAGCGCCAGCCAGGGCTGCTTCTGCGGCCAAACCTTCGAGGCAGCCCACCACCACCACCCGGGCCAGGTCGATCACCTGGTCGCCAATGGCCACGCCACCGCGAAACGCTTCGTCTTCCTGGTAGTGGCGGAACACGGCCAGGGGCAGGTTCTGGATGGGGAAGTCGGTGCCGGGCGTATTGGCCGAGGCCACCCAGCTGCGGGCTGCGGGATCGTGGGTGTGGTTCAGTGCGGTCATGCGATCAGACTTTCTGGGTAAAAAAGAGGGTGGCTTGGGCGATGGCCGGGCCACGGTGCCGTACCAGGTGTCGCGCGCGACACCTGTCGCCCACATTGTGGTGCCTGCGGCGCCGGGCTAAAGGGGCAATCAGCGGGGGATTTTGCCGGGGAATCGGCGGCATCAGGTGCGCTGCACAAACACCAGCACAAAGCGTGTGCCGCTGGCGTCGCTGTCCACCCGCACACTGCCGCCGTGCAGCTGCATGATGGAGCGCACGATGGCCAGCCCCAAGCCACCCGAGTCGCCCGGCTGCGCGCGCGCCGGGTCGCAGCGGTAAAAGCGGTCAAACAGCCGGGGCAGGTGCTCGGGGGCGATGGGGGTGCCCTGGTTGCTCACAGTGATCTCGGTGCCGCCCGCGCATGGCCCGCTGGCGATGCGCACGGGGCTGTCGGCGCTGCCGTAGCGCAGGGCGTTGGCAATCAGGTTGGCCAGTGCGCGGCGCAGCAGCTGCGGGTCGGCGTGCAGCGTGCCGTGGGCCGCGTTGACCAGCACGATGCCGCGCTCCTCGGCCATGCCCTCGAAGTAGTCGCACAACTGCGCCACCGTGTCTTGCAGCGCGACGGGTGCGCGGTCCACGGCGGCATCGGGCTGCTCGGCGCGGGCCAGAAACAGCATGTTGTCGATCATGCGGGCCAGGCGCTCGTACTCTTCCAGGTGCGAGGCCAGCAGGCTTTGGTACTCCTGGGGCGGGCGTTCTTTGCGCAAGGCCCACTGGGTGTGGCCCAGCAGGTTGTTCAGGGGCGTGCGCATCTCGTGCGCCAGGTCTTCAGAAAAGCGCGACAGGCGGCCAAAACCGTCCTCCAGGCGCGCCAGCATGTGGTTCAGGGCCTGGCCCAGGTGCTGCAACTCGTGCACCTGCTCAAACCCCTCCACGCGCAGGTGCAGGTGCTGTACGTCGATGGCGGCGGCGCGCGCTGCCAGGTCACGCACCGGGCGCAGGCTGCGCTGGCTCAGCGCCCAGCCCAGTGCAAACGCCAGCAGCGCGCCCGTGCCCAGCGCCAGCCACAGCTTGGTGCGGTAGGCGGCTAGCATCTGCGTGCGCTCGGCCAGCAGCTTGCCAGCCACCAGCGTCAGGTCGCGATCCCCGTGGCGCACATGCAGCCAGGCCAACCGCGAGGGCACAGCGCCGCCGCCTTCGCCCAATTGCACGGCAGCGTGGCGCGCCAGCACTGGCACGGCCAGATGCGCCGGGTTGACCTCGATGAGCGGCTGGCCCGCACTGTCGAGCACCCACAGCAGGTTCTCGCGGTTGCCCAGCATGTTGGCGTAGAGCTGGGGGCGCAGTTGCAGGGCTTCGATGCTGGCGGTGTCGTCCAGCAGCGCGCGCATGCGCTCGATGCGCCCCACCAGCGCCTGGTCGTCACGCCAGGCAATTTCGCGCTCCAGCGACTGGTACAGGTACAGGCCCAGCACGCCCAGCACCAGGGCACTGGCCAGGGCAAACAGCAGCGCCAGCCGCAGGGCCAGCGCGCGCGGCCACAGCCTCATGCCGGCACCTCCAGCGTGTAGCCCATGCCGCGCACGGTGTGGATCAGCTTGAGCGGGTAGGGGTCATCCACCTTGGCGCGCAGGCGCCGGATGGCGACATCCACCACGTTGGTGTCGCTGTCAAAGTTCATGTGCCAGACCTGCGAGGCGATCTGCGCGCGCGAGAGCACCTCGGCCTCGCGGCTGATCAGCAGGTGCAGCAGCGCAAACTCTTTGTTGGTCAGCGTGATGCGCTCGCCCGCCCGCGTGACGCGCCGGCGCAGCACATCGAGCTGCAAATCGGCCACCTGGAACTGGGCCACCTCGCGCGGCGGCCCCCGGCGCAGCAAGGTGCGCACGCGCGCCAGCAGCTCGGCGTACGAAAACGGCTTGACCAGGTAGTCATCTGCACCCAGCTCCAGGCCCCTGACGCGGTCTTCCACGGCGTCGCGCGCCGTCAGGAACAGCACGGGCGTCTGGCTGGTGCGCCGGATGATCTGCAACAGCTGCCAGCCGTCGATGCCTGGCAGCATCACGTCCAGGATGACCAGGTCGAACGCGCTCTCCTGCGCCAGAAACTGGCCGTCGATGCCGTTGTGCGCCACCTCGACCAGATACCCCGATTCGCCCAGTGCCTTGCGCAGGTAGTCTGCGGCCTTGACCTCGTCTTCCACCACCAATATGCGCATGTGCGTATGCCTCCAGGGGGCCAAGGTTAGGCGCATTCGGTGCGGGCGGGGATGACAATTTTGTAATCCCCGTGCCATCGTTTTGACGGGGTGGGATGGGCACCATCACAGGTCTTCGCTGTCCGAAGCCCCTGAAAGGAACCCGCCCATGCTGTTGCGCACTGTCCCCCTGACCTTGACCGCCTTTGCCCTGTGCGCCTGCGCCGCCACCAGCGCCCTGGCAGCTCCGCCCGCACCGGCGCCCATCGCACACCAGCCCAATGTCTCGCTGGCACTGGCCAATGCGCTGGTCCATGCCACCTTGGCCGCCTGCCACGCCGAAGGCCGCTCCGCCGTGGCAGCGGTGGTAGACCGGGGCGGCAACCTGATCGCCGTGCAGCGCGATGACAGCGTGGGCCCGCACAACACCGAGGCAGCGCAGCGCAAGGCGTTCACCGCGCTATCGACCAAGACGCCCACGCGCCTGCTGGCCACCAACGCCCGGGCCAACCCCGATGCGCACAACCTCAACACCATCGGCTCCTTGCTGCTGATCGGCGGCGGTGTGCCGCTGACCGTGGGCAAGGACGTGATTGGCGCCATCGGCGTGGGCGGCGCGGGCGGTGCCGCGCAGGACGAAGCCTGCGCCCTCCAGGCCATCGCCCAAGTGATGCCCAGTGCAGCACCTGCGCCAGCCCCCTGATTTTGTGACGACTGACCCGCTTTCTCCCTCAACCGCAACCCCAGGAAACCTGACCATGACCTGTTCTCTCAAATCCCTGTGCGCTGGCATCGCTTTGTGCGGTGCTTCTGCCATCGCCTTTGCCGCGGGCAACCCCCTGAGCGTGCACGTGCTCAACCTGCAAGACGGCTTGCCCTCGCCGGGCGTGAAAGTGCTGCTGGAAAAACAAAGCGGCAAGGACTGGACGGCCCTGAACAGCGGCACCACCAACGAGCAAGGCCGCATCACGGCCCTCTTCCCCGAAGGCAAGGCCATGGAAAAAGGCACCTACCGCGTCACCTTCCAGACCGGCGATTGGTTTGCCAAAAACAAGGCCAGCACCTTTTTTCCTGAAGTGCCCGTGATCTTTGCCGCAGATGGCACCGTGCCCCACTACCACATCCCGCTGCTGCTGAGCCCCTACGGTTTCTCGACCTACCGCGGCAACTGAGGCGGCGCGCCAGGCCCGGTGCGATCGCCGGTGCCGGGCGGGTGCGCAGGGAACTTCAGCGCGCGGCGGGACGCCAGTTCACCAGCACGATCCCTGCGGCCACCAGCACCAGCGCCCCCACCAGGGGCAGCGTGACCGGCTCGCCCAGCCACCAGGCGCCAAACAGCAGCGCAAACACCGGCGTGAGGAAGACGAACACCGAAATTTTTGTGGCCGGGTAATGCGCCAGCATCCACATCCAGGCCAGGTAGCTGGCAAACGCCCCGACCAGCGCCTGCACCAGCAGCGAGGTGGCAGCAAAGGCGCTGATATCCAGGCTCCAGCGCTCGCCCAGCGCCAGCGACACCAGCGGCAGCACCGCTGTGCTCACGGCCACCTGATAGAACAGCTGCTTTTCCGGGGCGATGCCGCCCAAAGGCGTGCTGCGGATGACCACCGTGGTCAGCGCCCAGAGCAGGCCGCCCAGCAGCCCCAGCACATCGCCCAGCCAAGCCAGCGGCTGCGCTGCACGGGCTGCACCCCACAGGCCATCGCCCAGCGCCCAGGTCACGCCCATGAAGGCAGCCGCCAGCCCCAGCCATTGCAGGCCCCGCAAGCGCTCGCCGGGCACAAAATGCGGCAGCAGCAGCGCCACCCAAAAAGGCGCGCTGTACAAAAACACCGTCAGGCGCGAGGCGGTGGTGTAGCGCAGCCCCGTGTACAGGCAAACAAACTCTGCGGCAAACAACGCACCGGCCAACAGACCCGGGCCCAGCGCGTGGTCGCGCCGCCACAGCGCAATGCCACGCCAGCGGCACCACAGCACCAGGGCCAGCGTGGCCAGGGCAAAACGCACAAAAGCCTGGAACACCGGTGCCACTTCTGCCACAGTGGCCTTGACCAGCACCTGCTGCAAGCCCCAGAACAGGCAACAAGCCAACAACAGCGACATCGCCAGGGCATCGAGATGGGATTTGCGGGCAAAAGGCATGCGGCATTATCCAAGCAGACCAGCGCACTGGCAGACATGTTCAGACACACCTGCCGCAGCAGGCGCGCGGTACACTTTGCGCCTTCAGAGCGCATCTTTTTTGCCCCTCCCTAACGCACCAGTCCACCCCATGGCCATTGACACTGCGGGCCAGTCCCGCGCCAGCTTTGACCTCAAGAGCGCTTCGCTGCCGGTGGTGGCTGTGGTGCTCAAGACCACCAACACCGAGGTGCTGGCTGCAGACCTGGCCCGGCGCCTGGCAGACGACCCCGGTTTTTTCGACAACGACCCCGTGCTGATTGATCTGGCACCGGTGCGCGATGCCGACGAACCCATCGACTTTGCTGCGGTGTCGGCCCTCTTGCGCCAACACCACACGCTGCCCGTGGCCGTGCGCGGCGGCAGCCCGGCGCAGATGGAAGCGGCGCACGCTGTGGGCCTGGTGGCAGCCCCCGAGGCGCCACCGGCGCGTGTGCAACCCACACCGTCCGACCCCGCCCCCACGCCAACCGAAGCAACCCACACAGTAGAGGTGGTCGAGGTGGTGCGCGAAGTGCCCATCCCGGGCCCCGGCACCGTGGTGGTGGACAAGCCCTTGCGCTCGGGCCAGCAGGTGTATGCGCGCGGCGCTGATCTGGTGGTGCTGGCCATGGTGAGCTTTGGCGCTGAAGTGATTGCCGATGGCAACGTCCACGTCTACGCCCCACTGCGCGGGCGCGCCATTGCCGGAGCGCGCGGCGACACCAGCGCCCGCATTTTTACGACCTGCATGGAGCCCCAGCTGGTCTCCATTGCCGGCATCTACCGCACCACCGAAGTGGCCATACCTGCCGAGATTGCCGGCAAGCCCGCCCAGGTGCGACTCGATGGCGAAAAACTGCTCATTGAACCGCTATGAGCCTGTTTTTTCAGCTGCCCCCATTTCACAGGAATCTCAACCCATGACCAAAATTGTCGTCGTGACTTCTGGCAAAGGTGGCGTGGGCAAAACCACCACCAGCGCCGCCTTTTCATCGGGCCTGGCGCTGCGCGGCCACAAAACCGCCGTGATCGACTTTGACGTCGGCCTGCGCAACCTCGACCTCATCATGGGCTGTGAGCGGCGCGTGGTGTACGACATCATCAACGTCATTCAGGGCGAAGCCAACTTGAACCAGGCGCTCATCAAGGACAAGCAGTGCGACAACCTGTTCATCCTGGCCGCCTCGCAAACGCGCGACAAGGATGCGCTGGTGCTTGAAGGCGTGGGCAAAGTGCTCAAAGACCTGGCAGCCATGGGGTTTGAGTACATCGTGTGCGACTCGCCCGCTGGCATCGAAAGCGGCGCCCTCATGGCCATGCACTTTGCCGATGAGGCCCTGGTCATCACCAACCCCGAGGTGTCATCGGTGCGCGACTCCGATCGCATTCTGGGCATGCTGGGCTCCAAAACGAAACGCGCTATCGACGGCGGCGAGCCCATCAAAGAGCACCTGCTGATCACGCGCTACAACCCGGGCCGGGTCGAAGATGGCCACATGCTGTCGCTGGAAGACATCCAGGATATTTTGCGCATTCCGCTCATCGGTGTGATCCCCGAATCCGAGGCGGTGCTGCAAGCGTCCAACCAGGGCCTGCCCGCCATCCACCTCAAAGGCACTGACGTGGCCGAGGCCTACCAGGACGTGGTGGCACGCTTTCTGGGCGAAGAGCGGCCGCTGCGTTTCACGGATGCGCAAAAGCCCAGCTTCTTCAAGCGCATCTTTGGCGGAAGGTAGGCTGGCCATGTCTTTGCTGTCCCTGTTTCTCGGAGAAAAAAAGACCTCCGCCACCGTCGCCCGCGAGCGCCTGCAAATCATCTTGGCGCACGAGCGCACGGGCCGCAGCGCCGAGATCCCTGACTACCTGCCCGCGTTGCAACGCGAGTTGCTGGAGGTGATCTCCAAATACGTCTCCATCAGCCTCAATGACATCAAGGTCAACCTGGAGCGCCAGGAAAACCTGGAGGTGCTGGAAGTGAAGATCGAGCTGCCCGAAGTCGGGCGCTGATCCCTATCGGGGCCTGCACAGGCCGTTTGCCGCAGTCAGAGCGGGTGCTCGGTGTAAAAGCGCCCGCCGTGGTAGAGCAGCGGTGCAGCGCCTGCGCGGTGGGTGCAGCGCTCTACCTCACCGACAAAAATCACGTGGTCGCCTTCGTCGTAGCGGCTGCGGTTGAAGCACTCGAACGTGGCCAGCGCACCATCGAGCAGCGGCGCACCGCTCACGCCGGGCGTGTGCGCCACCCCGGCCCAGCGGTCTTCTGTGCGCGAGGCAAAGCGCTCGGCCAGCGCCTTCTGATCGGCACACAGCACGTTGATGGCGTAGTGCGATCCTGCGGCAAACACCGGCATGGAAGCGGCCTTGTGCGCCAGGCTCCACAGCACCAGAGGCGGCGTCAGTGACACCGAGTTGAAAGAACTGGCCGTGAGCCCCACCAATTCACCGGCGGCGCTGCGGGCCGTGACGATGGTCACCCCCGTGGCAAACATGCCCAAGGCATCGCGAAACTCACGGTGAGAAAAACTGGGTGGACGGGGCAGTACAGAAGGCGACACAGGCAGGCGGAATCGAAAAGGGGAGCCCATTATCGTTGTGCTGTTGCGGGCGCGGGCAGAGCGGCCCGTTTGCAATATGAACGACGTGGTTGCAAAACAACTTTGTCATTTATTTTTCAACCGCAATGAATAAGATGGCAACCATGCAAACGCCGCAACCCAAAGTCTCTTTCAAGGAGCAGATGCACCAGGCGCGTGAGGACGCAATCTTGCAGTCCACCTGCCGCCTGTTGAGCGACAAAGCCTACGACGCCATGACCATGGATGATGTGGCCCAGGCCGTGGGCATTGCCAAGGCCAGCCTGTATAAACATTTCTGTAGCAAGGAAGAGCTGTGCTGCGCGGCCATGGTGCAGATTTTGGGTCGCCTGCGCACTTTTCTGGACAGTCTGGCACCCGAGCAGCCGCCGCTGGACAAGCTGCAAGCGCTGGTACGCTGGTCGCTACAGCGCTTGCTGGCCCACGAGATGCCGCTGCTGCCCAGCCGCAATTCATCGCTGCGCGCCGTCTTGATGGCCAACCCCAGCCACCTTGAGGGGCTGGTGGCCGTGAGTGACCAGGTGGGCCAGTGGATCACCCAGGCCCAGGCCCAAGGGGTGCTCGACCCGTCGCTGCCCCCGCTGGTGGTGCTTTACACGCTGTACGCCCGCGCCTG
>NZ_JAQUAL010000062.1:0-17902 GCF_028687295.1 Simplicispira sp. | reverse complement strand
GCCACCACGGCGGCCTCTTGCGCCTGCGTCAGCTCCTTGAGCAGGGGCTGGTGGTCGGCCACCTGCCGGGCCAGATCGGCAAAGTCGATTTTGAGCACGCGGCAGATGGCATCCACGCGCGACAGCGGCATATCGCCTTTGGCCAGCATGCGCTTGACGCTGGACTCGGCCATGCCCAGCGCCTGCGCCAGCTGGGCATAGGTCATCTGCGCGCTTTTGAGTTCTTTTTTCAGGGCGGTGACGAGGTCGGCGGTGGTGCTCATGGGGTGCAAGTATCTGGCAGGCGCGCAAAGTACCAGCGCACGCTACCGGGAGCGTATTTTTGCGCTGCTCCCGGCGCGGCCCACCGCCAGCGTCTTGGTTTGTGCGCACAATGCGCGCCACCCCTTCCCTCTCCAAGGTTGCCCATGAGCGAGCCGCATTGCGTTTCCGCATCCGACGATCACCCCAACCAGTTTGCCCTGCTGCGCCAGCGCCGCTTTGCGCCGTTTTTCTGGACGCAGTTTTCTGGCGCGGCCAACGACAACCTGTTCAAGTTCGCCTTCACGGTGATGGTCACGTACCAGCTCAGCGTGTCGTGGCTGCCCCCGGCCATGGCGGGGCTGGTGATTGGGGCGCTGTTCATCCTGCCGTTTCTGCTGTTGTCGGCCACGGCGGGGCAGCTGACCGACAAGTTCGACAAGACGCGCATGATCCGCTTCGTCAAAAACCTGGAGATCGCCATCATGCTGGTGGCGGCGCTGGGTTTTTGGCTGGGCCAGGTGCCGGTGCTGCTGCTGTGTACGTTCTTGATGGGCGTGCATTCCACGCTGTTTGGCCCGGTCAAGTTTGCCTACCTGCCCCAGGTGCTGAGCGAGCGCGAGCTGACGGGCGGCAACGGCATGGTGGAGATGGGCACGTTTGTGGCCATTTTGCTGGGCAACGTGGCCGGTGGCCTGCTGGTGGCGCTGCCCGGCGTGGGCCACGGTGCGGTGGCGCTGGCCTGCCTGGCGCTGGCGCTGGTGGGGCGGGTGCTGGCGCAGTACATCCCCGGCGCACCGGCCACCGACCCCGGCCTGCGCGTCAACTGGAACCCGTTTACCGAGACGTGGCGCAACCTGCGCCTGGCGCACGGCAACCCGGTGGTGTTTCGCTCGCTGCTGGGCATCAGCTGGATGTGGTTTTTTGGCGCGGTGTTTTTGAGCCAGTTCCCCAGCTTTGCCAAAGAGGTGCTGCACGGCAACGAGCAGGTGGCGTCGCTGTTGCTGGTGGTGTTTTCGGTGGGCATTGGCACAGGCTCGCTCTTGTGCGAGGTGCTCTCGCGCCGCCATGTCGAGATCGGCCTGGTGCCGCTGGGCGCCATCGGCATGAGCGTGTTCTCCATCGACCTGTACTTTGCCGCGCGGGGGCTGCCGCCGCCCACGGGTCTGATGGCGGGTGCTGCGGCGGGCTACTACAGCCTGGGCGGTTTTCTGGCACAGCCTGCGCACTGGCGCGTGATGGCGGACTTGGCGCTGCTCTCGTTGTTTGCCGGGCTGTACAGCGTGCCCATGTACGCGCTGATCCAGCTGCGCAGCCAGCCCACCCACCGCGCCCGCATCATTGCGGCCAACAACATCCTGAACGCGCTGTTCATGATCGCCAGCTCGCTCATCGCCGGGGCCTTGCTGGGTGCGGGCTTGACGGTGCCGCAGGTGTTTTTGCTCACGGGCCTGGCCAACGCGGTAGTGGCGTTCTACATCTTCATGCTGGTGCCCGAGTATTTGCTGCGCTTTGTGGCCTGGGTGGCCTCGCGCTTCATTTACCGGTTCCAGGTGCGTGGTGACGCGCATATTCCGGCCACCGGCGCGGCCATTCTGGCCTGCAACCATGTGAGCTTTGTCGATGCAGTGCTGTTGATGGCGGCCAGCCCCCGGCCCATCCGCTTTTTGATGGACCACCGCATTTTTCAGGTGCCGGTGCTGGGCTGGCTGTTCCGGCTGGCCAAGGCCATTCCGGTGGCACCGCAAAAAGAAGACCCGCAGGCGTACCAGGCCGCTTTCGATGCCGCTGCGCAGGTGCTGCGTGAGGGCGATTTGCTGGCCATCTTCCCCGAGGGCGGCATCACCCGCGACGGGCAGTTGCAGCCCTTCAAAGGCGGCATCGTCAAAATCCTGGAGCGCGCCCAGATGGAGGGCGTGCAGGCCCCGGTGGTGCCGATGGCGCTGACCGATTTGTGGGGCTCGTTCTTCAGCCGCATTGAGCGCGGGCAGGCCATGGTGCGGCCTTTTCGGCGCGGCATGTTCAACCGGGTGGGCTTGCACGTAGGCCCGGCCCTGTCCGGCGCCGAGGTCACGCCCGAGGGCCTGCACGCGCGCGTGGCCGATTTGCTGGCGGCGCCGTGAGGCGTCGGCATGGGCCGGCGCTTCAGGCGTACAGGGGTTCTTCGCCCAGGGCCTCGATTTGCTCGTGCAGCATGTCCACCTGGCTGCGCCAGTAGTCGCTGGTGCCGAACCACGGAAAGTTGACCGGAAAAATCGGGTCTTGCCAGCGCCGCGCCAGCCAGGCGCTGTAGTGGATCAGGCGCAGCGTGCGCAGCGGCTCGATCAGCGCCAGCTCGCGCCGGTCGAAGGGGCGAAACTGCTCGTAGCCCTCCAGCAGCGCGCCCAGCTGGTGGGTGCGCTGGCGCCGGTCGCCCGACAGCAGCATCCACAGGTCTTGCACAGCGGGGCCGGTGCGCGCGTCGTCCAAGTCCACAAAGTGCGGGCCGCCGCGCCCCCATTCGTCCAGCGGCGTCCACAAAATGTTGCCGGGGTGGCAGTCGCCGTGCAGGCGCAGCAGGGTGGCGTTTTGCAGGCCAAATCGGCCTTCAGGGCTTGCAGTACCTGCGCTAGCAGCTATCAATTCGAGAGCTTTGTCGCAGGCGTCTTGCCATCGCGAGCGCATGTCCAGCGGGATCAGGTCGTGCGCCAGCAGCCAGTCGCGTGGTTCGTGGCCAAAGTGCTGGGCGTTGAGGGCCGGGCGCTCGGTAAAAGGCCGGGCCGCGCCCACGGTGTGGATGCGCGCCAGAAAGCGGCCAATCCATTCCAGCACCTCGAAATCATCCAGCTCGGGCAGGCGCCCGCCGCGCCAGGGGCTGACGCTGAAGGCAAAGTCCGCGTGCTGGTGCAGCGTGGCGCCGTGCAGCACCAGCGGCCCCACGGCGGGCACCTCGGCGGCCATCAGCTCGGCGGCAAAGGTGTGTTCTTCCAGGATTTGCGCCGTGCTCCAGCGCCCGGGGCGGTAAAACTTGGCCACCACCCGCGCGCCGTCTTCCAGCGTGACCTGGTAGACGCGGTTTTCATAGGACGACAGCGCCATCAGGCGGCCATCGCCATACAGGCCGACGCTGGCCAGCGCGTCGAGCACCACATCGGGCGTCAGGGTAGAGAACGGGTGCAGGCCGGTGGGGTCGGGGGTGGGGGTCATGGCGGCATTGTCGCCTTCCTGCGGCGCCGGTGTGCTGCCGTGGCGGTAGCCCTGGTGCGCCCAGGGTGTGGCGGCTTGGCGGGGCCGTGGGCCGAGTCCGGCGGATGAAGCCAAATGGGCCGCAAACGCCCGCAGGCCGGGCGCAAGTAGCTATCATTTTTGAGAAATAAAAAAGCCGGGGCAGTGGCCTGCTCCGGCGGTGGGGCGCTGCGGGCCGGGTGGCCGCAGCGCGCAGGGCAGCGGCCCGCGCCGCCGCCGCTGGGATCAGTACTGGTACACGCCGTGGCCGCTCTTGCGGCCCAGGCGGCCTGCGGCCACCATTTCTTTGAGCAGCGGGGCGGGGCGGTACTTGCTGTCGCCAAACTCGGCCAGGTACACGTCCATCACGGCCAGGCACACGTCCAGGCCAATCATGTCGGCCAGGGCCAGCGGGCCAATGGGCTGGTTGCAGCCCAGCTTCATGCCGGCGTCGATGTCTTCGGGGGTGGCCAGGCCTTCGGCCAGCACGAAGAAGGCTTCGTTGATCATCGGCACCAGGATGCGGTTGACGACAAAGCCGGGGTTGTTCTTGACGGTGATGGGGCTCTTGCCCAGCGCCACAGCCAAGGCTTTGACGGCGTCGTGCGTAGCGTCCGAGGTTTGCAGGCCACGGATGATTTCCACCAGCGCCATCATCGGCACGGGGTTGAAAAAGTGCATGCCGATGAACTTGTCAGCGCGGCTGGTGGCGGCGCCCAGCGCGGTGATGGAGATCGAGGACGTGTTGGAGGCAATGATGACCTCGGGGGTCACGATGGCGTCCACCTGTTGCAAGATTTTGATCTTGAGGGCGTGGTTCTCGGTGGCGGCCTCGATCACGAGCTGCGCGGCCTTGAGGTCGTCGTAGCTGGTAGAGGTCTTGATGCGCCCGAGGATGGCGTCCTTGTCGGCGGCGGTGATTTTTTCTTTCTTGACCAGGCGGTCCAGGCTGCCCGAGACGGTGGCCAGGCCTTTTTGCACCGCCGCGTCCGAGATGTCCACCATGATGGCGTTGATGCCCGCGACTGCGCAAGCCTGCGCAATGCCGTTGCCCATGGTTCCGGCGCCGATGATGCCGACAGTAGTAATGGTCATGTAGAGAGCCCTCTTCAAAGTGAAATGAGACACCCATCATAGTAAGTGTGCGGTGTGGCGATTGGGTTACTGTGGCTGCCGATGCTGCGCCTTTGCCGCGCAGGCGACAGGAAGCGCCATGTTCGACTACATCGTGATCGGGGGCGGCTCGGCTGGCTGTGTGCTGGCCGGGCGCCTCTCGGAAGACCCGGCGGTGCGCGTGTGCCTGCTGGAGGCGGGCCCGGCAGACCGCAGTGTGCTCATCCATTGTCCGGCGGGGCTGGCGGTGATGGCCCGCTTGGGGCTGTATAGCTGGGGCCAGAGCACCACGCCCCAGCCCGCGCTGCTGGGGCGCAGCGGCTACCAGCCGCGCGGCAAGGTGCTGGGCGGCTCCAGCTCGGTCAATGCCATGATTTATGTCCGTGGTCAGCCCCAGGATTACGACCACTGGGCAGCGCAGGGCAACCCCGGCTGGGCCTGGAGCGATGTGCTGCCGTATTTTTTGCGCACCCAGCACAACGAGCGCGGCGCCAGCGCCTGGCACGCCACGGGTGGCCCGCTGAACGTGATGGATTTGCCCACGCCCAACCCCTTCAGCACCGCGTTTGTCCAGGCCGGTGTGCAGGCAGGCTGGGCGCACAACCCCGACTTCAACGGCGCGGCGCAAGAGGGCGTGGGCCTGTACCAGGTGACGCACAAAAACGGCGAACGCTGCAGTGCGGCCAAGGCGTATCTGACACCGCACCTGTCGCGGCCCAACCTGCAAGTGCGCACTGGCGCGCGGGCCACGCGCATCCTGTTCGAGGGGGGCCGTGCCGTGGGCGTGGAGTACCGCCAGGGCGGCTGCGTGCAGCAGGTGCGCTGCACGCGCGAGGTGCTGCTGAGCGCGGGCGCGCTGCTGTCGCCGCAGTTGTTGATGCTCTCGGGCGTGGGGCCGGGCGCCGTGTTGCAGCGCCACGGCATTGCCCTGGTGCACGACCTGCCCGGCGTGGGCCAGCACCTGCACGACCACCCCGATGTGGTGCAGGTCATGGATGCGCCGCAGCTGCGCGACCTGTTTGGCCTGTCGCTGCCCGGCATGGCGAACATCCTGCGCGGCATGTGGCAGTGGCGGCGCAGCCGCAGCGGCGCACTGACCAGCAACTTTGCCGAGGCGGGCGGCTTCATCAAAAGCCAGCCCTCCGAGGCCGCACCCGATTTGCAACTGCACTTTGTGGTGGGCAAGCTGCTCGACCACGGGCGCAAGACGGTGTGGGGCCATGGCTACTCGTGCCACGTCTGCCTGTTGCAGCCGCAAAGCCGGGGCCAGGTGAGCCTGGCCAGCGCCGACCCGCTGGCCCTGCCGCTGGTCGATCCCAACTTCTTTGGCCACCCGGACGACCTGCCCCGCCTGGTGCGTGGCGTGCGCTGTATGCGGCGCATCCTGTCCCAGAGCGCGCTGGCGCAGTGGGGCGCGCGCGAGTTGCCCGCATCCGCTATGGCCCAGACCGATGCGCAGATTGCGCAGTTCATCCGCCAGTACGCTGACACCATCTACCACCCCGTGGGCAGTTGCCGCATGGGGCCGGGGCCGCTGGATGTGGTGGATGCCCGGCTGCGCGTGCACGGTGTGCAGGGCCTGCGGGTGGTGGATGCGTCCATCATGCCGCGCATCGTCAGCGGCAACACCAATGCGCCCACCATCATGGTGGCCGAAAAAGCGGTGGATTTGCTGCGCGCTGCCCCGGGCACGCGATTTGCAGTCAAAATGACCGCTGGCGCCCGCACAGAAAGCGCGAGCAGCTATCAAAAAAGGAGCAAATAAAGCGCGGCATCGGGGCGCGCTGTGCTGGTGAACTGCCAGCCGCCAGCCGCCAGCCGCTTAGCCCGCAAAGCGCTTGCGCGTCAGCACCAGCGCCAGCTGGAAGGCCACCAGCGTCGTCACCACCAGCACCAGCGCGTGGCGCAGCGGGTTGGCGGGCCACTGGTCCATGAACAGCGGGCGCACCAGCTCCACGGCGTTGGTCAGCGGCAGCCAGTCAGAGATGTGCCGCACCAGCGGCGGCAGCTGCTCGCGCGGAAAGAACACGCCCGACAAAAACATCATCGGCGTCAGCACCAGCGTGAAGTAGTAGGTGAAGAAATCGTAGCCCTTGGCCAGCGCGTTGAAGATCAGCGCAATGCTGGAAAACATCACGCCCACGCCCAGCAGCACCGGCCAGGCCACCAACAGCTTGGGCGAATGGCTGATGCCCAGCGCCAGCATCACGCCCAGAATGGCCGTGACGGTGAACAGCGCCTTGAAGGCGGCCCAGAGCATCTCGGCCAGCACGATGTTGTCCAGGCTGACGGGCGCGTTCATGATGCCGTCCCAGGTTTTTTGCACATGCATGCGCGAGAAGGCCGAGTACAGCGCCTCAAAGCTGGCCGCGTTCATGGCGCTCATGCAGATGCTGCCGCTGGCCAGAAACAGGATGTAGGGCACCGGCTGGCCGTTGACCTGCAACTGCCCCACCAGCGCGCCCATGCCGTAGCCAAAGGCCACCAGCCACATCAGCGGCTCGGCGATGTTGCCCACCAGGCTCGGAATGGCCAGCTTGCGCCACACCAGCAGGTTGCGCAAAAACACCGGCCACCAGCGCCCTGAGACTTCGGGCCGGCGCCAGGGGTGGGGCAGGGCGGCGGGGCGGTGGGGGGTGGATTCGGTGTGGTGGGGGGTCATGCGTTGTCCTGCGGTGGTGGGCCGTTGCCCGGTGTATTGCGGCCCCGCCCGATGCGCCGCGCCTCCAGTGCGCGCCGCGTTTTTTCCAGCTCCTCGGCCAGCAGGCGCTCATCAGGCAGTGCGGTGCGGAATTCGGCAGTCAAAACCTTGTTCGACAAGCCCTCCAGGGTGTAGCGGGCTTCGTTGCTGTGGGCGCCGGAACACAGGATCAGTCCCACGGGTGGGTTTTCGCCCGGCTTCATCCAATGCTGGCGGGCGTAGTTCAGGTACATGTGCATTTGTCCTGCGTCGGCGTAGCTGAACGGGCCGACCTTGAGGTCTATGACCAGCAGGCATTTCAAGCTGCGGTGAAAGAACAAGAGGTCAATGCGAAACCAGCTGTCATCGAGCCGCAAGCGGCGCTGGCGGCCCAGAAAAGCAAAGTCGTCGCCCAGCTCCAGCAGGAAGTCGGCCAGGTGCTGTATCAGCGCATCTTCCAGGTCAGACTCGGAGTATTCGTCCTTCAGGTTGAGAAACTCCAACACGAACGGGTCTTTGATGGCTTGCTCGGGCGTCATGGCGTCGCCGGGTTCGGCCACCTCGGCCTTTTCCAGCATGGCAGCCTTGTTGCGCGACAGGGCGATGCGTTCGTAGAACTGGCTGTTGATCTGCCGTTCCAGTTGCCGCACGCTCCAGCCGCAGCGCAGTGCTTCGGTTTCATAAAAGCTGCGCGCGTGCTCGTTTTTGACCGAGAGCAAGCGCACATAGGCTGACCAGGGCAAGGGGAAGGCTTGGGCCAGATCGGACAGATCCAAGGATTGCCGGGCCAGTGATTCGGAAAATCCGGTCTGTGTGGATTTGGCAGACACCGTCTGCCAAATCTGTTCCGCAGGCCAAGCCAGGTAGAACAGACGCATTTGCTGCAAATTGCGCCTGCTGAACCCCGGGCCAAAACGGGCAGACAGGTCTTGTGCCAGTTGCAACAGCAAGGCCTTGCCGTATTCGGCCCGTTCTTTGCCGCCTTGCTCCAATTCGACGATGCGCCGGCCAATCTCCCAATAGCTGGCGGTCATCAGGGCGTTGACGCTGCGTGCAGCCGCGCGCCGGGCGGCTTCGAGCAGCGCCACGATGTCACCGTGGACGCTGGTGTAGTCGGCAAGATGGGGGCTGACCGGTGCGGTGGGTGCCGTCATGTCTGTGCTTTGTTGTGTTGCGTGCCCTGCCGGGTGTGGCAGGCGCCGGTCAGTTTATCGACCAGCGCCCAGTCGCCCGGCACCACTGTCGCAGGCGTCAACCCTCTGCGCGGATCTGGCGGCCCGTGAGTTTGAGGAACAGGTCTTCGAGGTTGGCGGGCCGGTGCAGCGTGCGCAGGTGCGGGTGCAGCAGCAGCGCGTCCAGCAGTGGGCGCGCATCCTGGGTGTAGAAGAACACCGTCTCGCCGCTGACTTCCACGCGCGCGGCCAGGGCGCGCAGGGCGCCATCGTGGGCCAGCGCCAGCGCGCCCTGGCCGTACACCTCGACCACGTCGCGCTCCAGGTGCTGGGCAATCAGATCGCGTGGGCGGCCTTCGGCAATTTTCTGGCCGTGGTCGAGCACCAGCAGGCGCGAGCACAGGCGCTCGGCCTCGTCCATGAAGTGGGTGGTGAGCAAGATGGCCGTGCCCTGTTGCAGCAGCCGTTGCAGGCGCTCCCACATCAGGTGGCGCGCCTGCGGGTCCAGTCCGGTGGTGGGCTCGTCCAGCAGCAGCAGGCGCGGCGCGTTGACCAGCGCGCGCGCCAGCGACAGGCGCCGCTTCATGCCGCCCGAGAGTTCGCCGGGCTTGGCGTCGGCCTTGCTGGTGAGGGCAGCAAACTCCAGCAGGCGCGGTGCGCGCTCGTCCATCACCGCGCCTTGGAGGCCGAAGTAACGGCCAAACACGCGCAGGTTTTCCAGGCAGGTGAAGTCGGGGTCGAGGGTGTCGAACTGCGTGACCACGCCCAGCTGGGCCTTGATGGCCAGCGCATCGCGCGGCATGTCCAGCGCGGGTGCGCCGCCGCTGGGGTGAAACTGCACGCTGCCGCCATCGGGCACGGTCAGGCCCAGGCACATGCGGATGGTGGTGGTCTTGCCAGCGCCATTGGGGCCGATCACGCCCAGGCACTCGCCCGGGGCGATGTCAAACGACACGCCATCGACCACCGTCGTGGCGCCGTAGCGCTTGCGCAGGCCCTGCACTTGCAGCAAAGGGGGGGAGGGGGGTGGTGCACTGCTCATGGCGTTGATTGTGATGCTGTCACGTGTTTGTCGCAGGTTCTCCCATAGCATGGGGCAGGTATCTGGCCGCTTCCCGGCACGGCGCCAGCCGCGCCAGCGCCCAGAGGCACATGGCTTGAGATGGCTCAAACACCCGGGCTTTTGGTGTACTGACCGGAAGGTCAGTCCGATATGGACTTTGGCATACTCATCTTTTTGTAATCATTTGAAGCCCAGAGGATCTGCTATGGAAAAACCGACGAAATCCAGCGTGCCGTTTGAGCGTCAGCGCGAGGCCACCCAGGCGCTGGATGAAACGTTCCACGGCTTCCTGACACGCCGCACGATGGGTTTGTCTCCGATTGCGCTGGCGCTGGCCGCAGCCGACTGGGCCATGCACCTGGCCGCCTCGCCGGGGCGCCAGATGGTGCTGGGGCAGCGGGCGCTGGCGTTGGCCCAGCAAGCCATGGCCAGCGCCGTCAATCCCCCTATGGATGAAAACGGCCAGCCCATTGCAGACAACGACAACCGCTTTATCGACGCCAGCTGGCGCCAGTGGCCCTTCAGTGCGCTCAAGGAAGGCTACAAGGCCAACAGCGCCTGGTGGCGCGAGGCGGTGCAGGTCGATGGCATGTCGCGCCACCACAGCCATATGGTGGAGTTTTTCAACCGCCAGATCATGGACACCTTTACCCCGTCCAACTGGTTGCTGACCAACCCCGAAGCCTTGAACAAGGCCCAGGAAACCCAGGGCCAGAGCCTGCTGCAAGGCTATCAACATTTTTCTGAAGACCTGCGCAAGGCCGAAACCGCCCGCAGCACGCCCGACGTGCTGGAGCCGCTGGCCTTTGAAGTCGGCAAGGATGTGGCGATTACCCCCGGCAAGGTGGTGTACCGCAACCACCTGATCGAGCTGATCCAGTACACGCCCACCACCGACAAGGTGTACCCCGAGCCGCTGCTCATCGTGCCCTCGTGCATCATGAAGTACTACATCCTGGACTTGTCGCAGTCCAACTCCATGGTCAAGTACCTGGTGGGCCAGGGTTACACGGTGTTCATCATCTCGTGGCGCAACCCCGATGCCTCCGACCGCGACCTGGGCATGCAGGACTACCTCCAAATGGGCGTCATGGATGCACTCGCCGCCGTCAAAGAGCGCGCCGGTGCGCCGCGCGTCCATGCCCTGGGTTACTGCCTGGGCGGCACCTTCTTGTCGATCGTGGCCGCTGCCATGGGCCGCCACACCCGCATGGCACAAAACCAGACGGCGGGCCGCCGCGCGGAAGACCGCGCCATGGAGCGTCTGCCCGAGCTGGCCTCGGTCACGCTGCTGGCGGCGCAAACCGATTTCAGCGAACCCGGCGAAATGGGCGTGTTCATTGACGATGAACAGCTCAAAACCCTGCGCCAGCAGATGGACCTCAAGGGCTATCTCTCGGGCAGCGCCATGGCCGGTTCGTTCCAGTTCCTGAACATGCGCGAGCTGGTGTTCACGCGCAACACGCGCCGCTACCTGCTGGGCCAGGAAGAAGCCGACTTCGACCTGATGAGCTGGAACTCCGACCTCACCCGCCTGCCCGCGCGCATGCACTCGGAGTACCTGTCTTCGCTGTTCCTGAACAACGCGCTGGCCACGGGCAAGTACCGCGTGGCCGGTCAGGGCATTGCGCTGATGGACATCCACGCCCCCATGCTGGTGGTGGGCACCACGCGCGACCACGTGTCGCCCTGGCGCTCGGTGTACAAAATCCATCTGCAAACCGACACCCACGTCACCTTTGTGCTGGCCGCCGGTGGCCACAACGCGGGTATCGTCTCTGAGCCTGGCCGACCGCGCCGCAGCTACCAGATCAACAGCATTGAAGACAACCAGGGCTGGGTCGAGCCCGATGAGTGGCTGGCCAGCGCACCCACCCGCCAGGGCTCCTGGTGGGAGGCCATGGACGCTTGGCTCAAAGAGCGCTCGGGCAAGCCCGTGGCGCCTCCCGCCATCGATCCGGCCCATGTGCTGTGCGATGCCCCTGGCGAATATGTGATGGTGCGCTATGCCGACTGAGAGTGAACGCACCGAAGAGGCCCTGGCCGCGCACCTGCAACGCATGAGCGGCTCCATCGAGCAACTCAGTGCCCGCATTGCCCGCCTGGCCAGCGCCCTGGACGTGGATTTGCAGAACGAAAGCGAACTGGACCGCGTGCTGAACATGGACGGTGGCGGCGCCCCAGCGCACGAGCGCCGTGCTGCCGCCAACAGCGCCTTGCCCGCAGGCAGTCCCGAGCGCCGCAAATCCCACTTGCGCGAAGAGCTGCGCGGCCTGCTGGTGCTGCGCTACGGCGTGACCCGCCGTTTTGTAGACCGCGTGGGCGTCGATGCCACGCGCCACATCCTGGTCAACGCCCAAGACCAGCTTGAGCGCGAAGGCTTCAAGCCCGGCGCTGCCGGTGCCGATCTGCGGCGCCTGTTCGATGGGTTCTGAGCTGCTTTTGCTCACACCGTTTTTTCCCGGCACCTTGCGTGCCCTGCGCCAGCAGACGCGGTACCGCCGCGCCTGGCTTTTTCTGGAGATCTCCATTCCATGACGCTCAATACATCCACCTTCAGCCTGGCAGGTAAAAAAGGCCTGATTCTTGGCGTGGCCAATGAAAGCAGCATTGCTTGGGGCTGCACCCAATTGATGCACCAACTCGGCGCTGAACTGGTGGTGTCCTGCCTGAACGACAAGGCACGCCGCTTTGTGGAGCCACTGACCCAGCCTATCGGGGTGGAGCTGGTCACTTGTAACGTCGAGGAAGAAGGCGAACTCGAAGCGGCAGTGCAGCACGCCATCGCACGCATGGGGCAGCTGGACTTTGTCATCCACTCCATTGCCTGGGCGCCGCTGGCCGACCTGCACGGCAACGTGATCGACAGCTCCAGCGACGGCTTCTCGCGCGCCATGGCCGTGTCGTGCCACTCGTTTGCCCGCCTGGCCAAGTTGTGCGCACCGCACATGCCCAACGGCGGCAGCATGCTCAGCATGACCTACCTGGGCGCCGACGAGGCCGTGCCCCACTACGGCCTGATGGGCCCGGTCAAGGCCGCGCTGGAATCGCTGACGCGCTACATGGCCATGGAACTGGGCGAACAAGGCATCCGCGTCCATGCCGTCTCCCCAGGCCCCATCCTGACGCGCGCTTCTTCGGGCATCGCCAGTTTTGATGACCTGATGGCCAATGCCGTGGCCAAGTCGCCCCTCAAGCGCCTGGTGACGCTGACCGAGATCGCCAACCTGTGCGCCTTCCTGTGTACGGATGCTTCCTCGGGCATGACCGGCCAGACCATCTACGTGGACGCTGGCTGCCACGCCATGGCCTGAGGCACGGCCTGCTTTTCCCTCCTTTTTTCGTGAACTTGCGCCTGCCGCAAAGGACCACACCGATATGAATACGACACCGCACACCGAATGGCTTGAAAACGTCACCTACGACGAACTCAGCGTGGGCCAGAGCGCGCGCCTGCTGCGCACCCTCACGCAGGCCGACATCCAGGCTTTCGCTGCCGTCTCGGGCGACACCAACCCCGCCCACCTGAACCCCGAATACGCCAACGACACGCTGTTCCACGGCGTTATCGCCCACGGCATGTGGGGCGGCGCACTGATCTCGGCGCTGCTGGGCACGCAGTTTCCCGGCCCCGGCACCATTTACCTGGAGCAAAACCTCAAGTTCGTCAAACCCGTGCGCATTGGCGATACGCTGACCGTCACGGCCACCGTGGTCAGCAAGGACGACGAGAAAAAACGCGCCGAGCTGGACTGCCAGGTCATCAACCAAAAAGGTGCAGTCGTGCTGCATGGCACGGCCCGCGTCATGCCCCCGACGGAAAAAGTGCGCCTGCCCAAGATCAATGCGCCGCAAATCCAGTTGTTCGACCCCGAAGCCCGCTTCAAAGAACTGCTGGCCCTGGCCGACGGCATGCCCGCCGTGCGCTGCGCAGTGGTGCATCCGTGCGATGTGGGCTCGCTCAGCGGCGCCATGGATTCGGCCCGCCACGGCCTGATCGTGCCCGTGCTGATTGGCCCCGCCAAGCGCATCCGCCTGGTGGCCACGGAAGCCAACATCGACCTCGATGGTGTCGAGATCATTGATGTGGAGCACAGCCACGCTGCGGCCCAAATGGGCGCTGGCATGGCTGCGCGCGGCGAGGTCGAAGTGATCATGAAGGGCAGCCTGCACACCGACGAGATGGTCAAGGCCGTGCTGGCCGAGCACTCGCTGCGCACGGGCCGCCGCATGTCGCACGTGTTCCGCTTTGACGTGCCGCTGTACCCCAAGCCGCTGCTCATCACCGATGCGGCGCTGAACATCAGCCCGAATCTGCAAGAGAAGAAGGACATCATCCAGAACGCCATCGACTTTGCCCGCATCATGGGCGTAGCCACCCCCAAAGTGGCCATCCTGTCGGCGGTCGAGACGGTCAGCCCCAACATCCCCTCCACGCTGGACGCCGCTGCCCTGTGCAAGATGGCTGACCGTGGCCAGATCACCGGCGGCGTGCTCGATGGCCCGCTGGCCTTTGACAATGCCATCTCGGCCCACGCCGCAGAGATCAAGCACATTGAGTCGGTGGTGGCCGGTGATGCCGACATCCTGGCCGTGCCCGACCTGGAAAGCGGCAACATGCTGGCCAAGCAGCTCGAATACCTGGCCGGTGCCACGGGCTCGGGCTTGGTGCTGGGCGCGCGCGTGCCAATCGCCCTGACCAGCCGCGCCGATGGCCCCACTGCCCGCGTCGCCTCGGCGCTGCTGGCCGTGCTGGCCGCTTACGACGCCCGCCGCGAGCGCACGGTCAAGGCCGCTGCCCTGCTCAAAGACTGACCGAAAGGGTTGATCGCCATGGCTATTCTTGCTGTCAATGCGGGCTCGTCCTCGCTCAAGTTCTCCCTGCACCCTTTGCAAGGTGGCCAGGTGCAGCCCAGCGTGCTCACGGGCTGCATTGAGGGCCTGGAGCCCGCAGGTGCGCCCGAAATGGTGTGGTCTTTTGCGGGCCAGCGCCAGCGCCAGGCCATCACCGGCCAGGGCGATAGCCCGTTTCAGCGCGCACTGGCCAGCTTGCGCAGCCTGCTGGCCGACCTGGAGGGCGCTCCACCCATCCGCGCTGTGGCCCACCGCGTGGTACACGGCGGCCAGGCTTTCCGCGAGAGCGTGCTGGTCACCGATGCGGTGCTCGAGCGCCTGGAGCGCCTGAACTCGCTGGCGCCCCTGCACCAGCCGCACAACCTGGCGGGGGTGCGCTCGTTCCGCCAGGCGTTTCCGGCGCTGCCCCAGGTGGCGTGTTTTGACACCGCTTTTCACGCCAGCTTGCCCGACGTGGCCAGCGCCTTTGCCCTGCCAGCATCGCTGACCGAGCAGGGCGTGCGCCGCTACGGCTTTCATGGCCTGTCGTACCAGTACATCATGGACACGCTGCTGGCGCAGTCGCCGCGTGGGCGGGGCCGGGTGCTGATGGCCCACCTGGGCAACGGCGCCAGCCTGTGCGCCGCGCAGGACGGGCGCAGCTGCGCCACCAGCATGGGTTTTTCTGCGCTGGACGGCCTGATGATGGGCACGCGCAGCGGTACGCTGGACGCCGGTGTGCTGCTGTACCTGATGGAGCAAGGCTGGGACCACGACCGTATCCAGAAGCTGCTCTACAAGCAAAGCGGCCTGCTGGGCGTGTCGGGCATTTCTGCCGACATGCGCCGCCTGCGCGCGGATGGCAGCGTGGCCGCACAGCGCGCCATCGACCAGTTCACCTACCGCGTGGTGCGCGAGTCCGGCGCGATGGTGGCCTGCATGGGCGGGCTGGACGTGCTGGCCTTCAGCGGCGGCATTGGCGAGCACGATGCCGTGCTGCGTGCGCAGGTTTGCGAGCGCCTGGGCTGGCTGGGCGTAAAGATCGACACCGAGCGCAACGCCCTGGCTACGCAAGACAGCGTGCAGGTCGTCCATGCGCCCGGCAGCAGCGTCGAAATCTGGGTGGTGCCCACCGACGAAGGTCGCGTGGCCGCCCGCGAAGCGGCCCACCTGCTGCACCAGGGGGATGACGCCATCGCCCCGGCGCCCGTCTTGGAGATGGCCGATTAAAAGCATTAAATCGGCCTCTGGCGCTTGCGCAGTGGGCGCAAGCAGCTATTAAAAAAATAGCAAAGCCCGGCATGCCGGGCTTTTTTCATGGGCGCTGGCGGGCGTTTACTGGAACGCCACCTCGGCAAAGCTGCGCAGTTTGCGGCTGTGCAGGCGCTGCACGCCGCCCTGGCGCAGGATGTCGATGGCGCGCATGCCGATGCGCAGGTGCTGATCGACCCGCTCGCGGTAGAAGTGGTTGGCCATGCCGGGCAGTTTGATCTCGCCATGCAGCGGTTTGTCGCTCACGCACAAGAGCGTGCCGTAGGGCACCCGGAAGCGAAAGCCGTTGGCCGCGATGGTGGCGCTTTCCATGTCCAGCGCCACGGCGCGGCTCTGGCTGAAGCGCCGCTGGGGCGTGTTGTCGGGCAGCAGCTCCCAGTTGCGGTTGTCGGTGCTGGCCACGGTGCCGGTGCGCATGATGCGCTTGAGTTCGTCGCGGCCCATTTGCGTCACGTCGGCCACGGCCTGCTCCAGCGCCACCTGGATTTCGGCCAGCGCCGGAATCGGCACCCACAGCGGCAATTCTTCATCCAGCACATGGTCTTCGCGCACATAGGCGTGGGCCAGCACGTAGTCGCCCAGCTGCTGGCTGTTGCGCAGACCGGCGCAGTGGCCCAGCATCAGCCAGGCGTGCGGGCGCAGCACGGCGATGTGGTCGGTGATGGTTTTGGCATTGGCCGGGCCGACGCCAATGTTGACCATGGTGATGCCGCTCCTGTCGGCGCGCACCAGGTGGTAGGCGGGCATTTGCGGCAGGCGCGGCGGGGGCGCGCCGCGCTCGTCACCGTCTTGCGGCGGCAGGCCCACGCGGCGGGTGACCACGTTGCCCGGCTCGATGAAGGCGATGTATTCGCTATCGGGTTTGGCCATTTCAGCGTGGCCCAGGCGCACAAACTCGTCGATGTAGAACTGGTAGTTGGTGAA
Source organism: Simplicispira sp. (assembly GCF_028687295.1). NCBI lineage: Bacteria > Pseudomonadati > Pseudomonadota > Betaproteobacteria > Burkholderiales > Comamonadaceae > Simplicispira > Simplicispira sp. Next base: position 1,401 of record NZ_JAQUAL010000062.1, on the reverse strand, counting down.
CAGTACAAAGTTCTGCACCCACTCGGGCAGCGTGCCGGTGTAGTGGCGCAGGCGGTGCAGCGAGTAGTCCACGCGCGGCGCCGTGAACAGCGACAGCGGCTGCGCCTCGCCCGGGCGCTGCTGGTGCGTGCCGTTGGCGATGCCGTCGTCCATGGCGGCCAGGTCGGGCAGGTCGAACACATCGCGCATCAGCAGGCGCCGCTCGGGGCTGAGCGTGCCTTCGATGTGGTCGTTCTCGGCAAACGAGAAGTGGATGGGGATGGGGTGCGTGCTGGTGCCCACCTCCAGCGCCACGCCGTGGTTTTTCAGCAGCAGCCGAAACTGCTCCAGGTAGTAGTCGCCAAACAGGTCGGGGCGGGTGAGCGTGGTCTCGAAGCGGCCCGGCCCTTCAACAAAGCCATAGGCCAGCTTGCTGTCGGCGCGCGCCACGGTGGTGGTGTGCAGGCGCACGAACGGGTAGAACGCGCGCGCTGGCTCGGGCGTGTCGTGGCCCGCAACAAAGCGCTGCATGGCGGCGCGCAGGTGCTCTATCTGTTGCTGGTAGATGTGCTGCACCTGGGCCAGTGCGGCCTGCGGGTCGGTGTGGCGGGTGGGGGCGGTGAAGGGCGGTGTGTGGGGCATCGGGCTATTGTCCACACGTGCTGGTGTTGGTGTATGACAGGATGTGCAGCGGCACTTTTCCTTGCCACCATGCGCGATGCCATCGGTGGCAGATTCACATTCAAGGAAAGGCAAGCGCGCCATGCAGCAGATAACCGATTTTTCGACCGCCATGGCGGTGCTGGCCAGTGCGGCCGGGTGCGGCTTGCTCATGGGCATAGAGCGCGAGCGCCGCAAGGGCGATGGGCCTGATCGCTCGCTGGCCGGGGTGCGCTCGTTCACGCTGGTGTCCATCAGCGGCGCCACGGCCGGGTTGCTGGGCGATCCGGCGCTGGTGGTGGTGGGGGCCTTGCTGGTGGTGGTGCTGACCGTGGTGGCCTATGCCCGCGAGCGTTCCAGCGACCCTGGCGTGACCACAGAAATTGCCCTGCTGCTGGCCTACCTGATCGGCATCACCAGCGTCCACGACCAGATGCTGGCTGCGGCCCTGGCGGTGATGGCCACGGGGCTGTTGCTGGTGCGCGAGGGGCTGCACCAGTTTGTCAACCAGTGGCTGCAGCCGGGCGAGGTGCGCAGCGGCCTGGTTCTGGCCGCGCTGGCCCTGCTGGTGTACCCGCTGGCCCCCAACCGTCCCTTGTGGGAAGGGGTACTGAACCCGCAGGTGCTGGTGCGCCTGGTGATTGTGCTGCTGGTGATCCAGTCGCTGGCGCATGTGGGCAAGCGGCTGATGCAGGCGCGCAATGCCATGGCGCTGTCGGCGCTGGCCTCGGGGTTTGTTTCCAGCACGGCCACCATCGCCAG
>NZ_JAQUAL010000205.1:0-4262 GCF_028687295.1 Simplicispira sp. | reverse complement strand
GTTTGATCACCTGCATGCGCCGCTCTTGCCGCGCCGCAGGACTGAGCTTTCTCATGTCGGTCAGTTTCATCAAGACAACATCCGGGTAATCAGAAATATTTCAAGTCGTTTTGTTTCTAATTAATAATCAGAAATATTTCAAGTCGTTTTGTTTCTAATTAATAATCGACGGTTCAGGGCTATTCGGCGTGACAAAGGCGCTTTCTCCATCGTGGTGGATGAAGAAACACAGCCGCGTTTCAAAGGTCGCAACTACGCTCCCGAGCGCTCAATTGCGCTCTCAGCTGATGCGATTGCCGTCTTGGATCAGGATGGCACCGTGGTGGAAGATCTGAGCCTGGCGATTAGGCGCGAGTTGGAGGGCATCAGCTACTTGGGGCCGCTGCGGCGCAAGCCAGAGCGCGATTACCCCTGGAACAAGACCAAGCCTGGTGAGGTGGGTATTGATGGTCGTAGTGCGATTGATGCTTTGCTGGCCAGCGCCTTACTGAAGGGGGAGGAGCAGAATCACATCGTCCACGGCGTGTCCCACTGGCTGGCGCGCATGAAGGTGGCCGATCGCTTGGAGGTGCGCCAGCAAGGGCGATCCAACCGGTATGAACTTATCGTGCATCGAGACGGCGTGGCGTGCAACCTACGGGATGTGGGCATTGGCGTATCGCAAGTGCTGCCGGTGCTGGTGGTGGCGTACTTTGCCCCACCGGGTAGCACCATCGTTCTGGAAGAGCCCGAGATCCATCTGCATCCGCTGGCGCAATCGGTGCTGGCTGAGCTGTTTGTGGTCATCAGCCAGCAGCGCAAGGTGCAGTTTATCGTCGAAACCCACTCCGAACATTTGTTTCGCCGCATGCAAACCCTGATGGCCGGGCAGCAGGTAAGTGCGAACGAGGCGACCATGTACTTTGTCGAGCGCGATGGCAAGTCTGCCAGGCTGCGTGCCTTGGAGCTGGATGGCTATGGTCGCGTCAAAAACTGGCCCGAGGGCTTCTTTGGCGATGCCCTGGGTGAAACGCGGGAGCAGGCCCGCCTGATGTTTGAACGCCAGAAGGCCGCCCAGCCATGAGGGCTCGCTATGTGGTGGACACCAATGTGTTGATTGCCGCCAGCGCGGCAGATCCCGTGCATCCCAAAGACATTGACGCCACGCCCGCTGACCCCACGCTGCGCCGGCGGGTGTGGGAATGGTTGAGCGCGTTTGAACAAAGCGATTCGCGCCTGGTGCTGGACGGCGCTGGAAAAATCTTCGAAGAGTACGAGCGCAAACTGGGCTTCAACGACTTTGGCATTCAGGTCGTGATGCACAAGTTCAGCACGGCGGCGGCAGATTTTGTGGCGGTAGATTTTGATGCCGATGGCCATGGGGTGCTGCCAGAGGCGCTCTCGCCCGTGATCCATGACACCGCCGACCGCAAAATGGTGGCTGCCGCTTTGGAGGTTCACGCCTCGTATGGTGAGGGCTGTGTGGCATTTGCCGGTGACACCGACTGGCACGATTGGGAAGTTGACCTGGCCCGGCACCATGTGCTGCTGGAGCCCATTATTGAAGAGTGGTCGCGAAAAAAGCATGCCGAGAAACAGCACCGATGAACAGTACAAACCATGAGTGATTTTTTCCGTTTTCCGTCTACCGCCCACATCGCCTGGCTGGCGGGTGGCTCCCCCCGTGAGGACAAGGTGCTGTCGGCTACCGAGGCGCAGGATTTTTTGTCGGTAGATGTGTCCGTCGAAGAAAAGCTCGACGGTGCCAACCTGGGTTTTTCGGTCGCGCCCGACGGCACCCTGCGAGCGCAAAACCGGGGCCAGTACCTGGCCCATCCCCACGCAGGGCAGTTTGCCCGTTTGCCTGATTGGCTGGCTTTGCATGGCGATGTCGTCCATACCGCGCTGGCGCTGCATGCCGATGCCGGGCTGATGCTGTTCGGCGAGTGGTGCGCGGCCCGGCATTCGCTGGACTACACCGCGCTGCCCGACTGGTTTTTGCTGTTTGATGTGTACGAGCGCCAGTCTGGCCGTTTTTGGAGCAGCGCGCGGCGCAACGCCTTGGCGACGCAATGCGGGTTGGTCACGGTGCCCACCTTGTTCCGTGGGCAGACAACGTTGGCGCAACTGCAATCGATGTTGGACACCGTGCACAGCCGCTACCGCAGCGGCACCCTGGAGGGCCTGGTGGTTCGCCAGGAAACAGCCGACTGGTGCCAAGCCCGCGTCAAGCTGGTGCGCCCGGATTTCACCCAAACCATCACGGAGCACTGGAGCCGCCGCCGACTGGAATGGAACCGGCTTGGCTGGGAGGGCGACCAGGCGCGCTGACCAATCAATCAGGCAGCGGCACCCTGGCTGGGCCAAAAATACTATCGTTTTAATAGCTTCTCGCGCTTACTGGAAGAGCTCTTGAGCCTTATTTGGCTTGTATAGAATCAGCGCAACCTGCGCCCTTTCGAACAGGACTTACATGACTGACCACTCCCACTTGCACATCCACCACCACCGCCTGAGCGCCCCCATGTGCAGCGTGATCGAGCGCATGCACCGCGCTGGTGGCGCGCCTTTGCACACGCTCACGCCTACGCAGGCGCGCGCCGCCTACGAGGCTGGCGCCGGTGTGCTGGAAGTGCCCAAGGCCATGCTGGCGCGGGTAGAGGATTTGCACATTCCCGCACGCGATGGCCATGCCTTGCCCGCGCGCCTGTACGCGCCCACTACCGACACCGGCTTGCCGCTGCTGCTGTACCTGCATGGCGGCGGTTTCACCATTGGCAGCATCGCCACGCACGACGTGCTGTGCCGGGAGCTGGCGCGCCTGAGCGGCTGTATGGTGGTGTCGCTGGAATACCGGCTGGCGCCCGAGCACCGCTTTCCCACCGCAGTGCATGACAGCTGGGACGCGCTGCAATGGCTGGCCGCGCAGGCGCCGCAGCTGGGCGCCGACCCCGCCCGGCTGGCCGTGGGCGGCGACAGCGCAGGCGGCACGCTGGCAGCGGTGTGCGCCATCCTGGCCCGCGATGCCGGTTTGCCGCTGGCGCTGCAACTGCTGTTTTACCCCGGCTGCACGGCCCACCAGGACACACCCTCGCACACCACCTATGCGCGCGGTCTGGTGCTGGAAGAACCCGCCATCAGCTGGTTTTTTGGCCACTACGCCACCACGCGCGCGCAGCGGGAGGACTGGCGCTTTGCCCCGTTGCTGGCCCCCGATGTGGATGGCGTGGCCCCCGCCTGGATCGGCCTGGCCGAGTGCGATCCGCTGGTGGACGAGGGCATCGACTACGCCGACAAACTGCGCCTGGCCGGTGTGCCCGTCGATCTGGAAATCTACCGGGGCGTAACGCACGAATTCATCAAAATGGGCCGCGCCATTGCCCAGGCGCGCACCGCCCACGCCGACGCCGCCGCCGCGCTGCGCCAGGCTTTTTCTCTGAAGGAGGCAAGCTGATGCAACGCCGTGACTTTCGCTGCATCCACCGCCTGCGCGTGCGCTGGGCCGAGGTGGACATGCAAAAAGTGGTCTTCAACGCCCACTACCTCGCCTACATCGACATTGCCATGATGGACTACTGGCGCGCGCTGGCGCTGCCCTACGAGTCTGGCATGGCGCTGCTGGGTGGCGAGATGTTTGTCAAAAAAGCCACCCTCGAATACCACGCTTCGGCGCGGCTGGATGATGTGCTCGATGTGGGCCTGCGCTGTCTGCGTGTGGGCAACTCCTCGGTGCTGCTGCAAGCGGGTATCTGGCGCGGCGATGTGCTGCTGGTCAGTGGCGAGCTGGTCTATGTGTTTGCCGATACGGCCACGCAAACGGCCCGCACCGTGCCGCCCGCGCTGCGCGCCATGTTTGAGGGCTTTGAGGCAGGTGCCGCCATGGCCGAAGTGCGCACGGGCGACTGGGCCACGCTGGCGCAGGACGCCATGCAGGTGCGCACGGCGGTGTTTGTGCAAGAGCAGGGCATCTCGCCCGACATCGAAATCGACGCCTTCGACGCTGTAGCGGTACACGCTGTTTTGTACAACCGCCTGGGCCAGAGCGTGGCCACGGGCCGCCTGCTGCCCGCCACCGAGGGCACCGGGCGCGTAGGCCGCATGGCGGTGGCGCGGCCCCTGCGCAGTGCGCGCTGGGGTCGCCTGCTGCTCGATACCCTGATCGACGCCGCCCGCGCCCGGGGCGATGCCCGCATCGAACTGCATGCCCAGTGCAGTGCCCAGGCGTTTTACGCGCGCGCCGGGTTTGCCGTGTGCAGCGCACCGTTTGAAGAAGCGGGCATTGC
>NZ_JAQUAL010000061.1:0-18338 GCF_028687295.1 Simplicispira sp. | reverse complement strand
GACGTGGGCGGCAAAATCCTCGAAGACTGCACGCGCGACGAGTTCTTCAACCACCCCGAAGAGCGCCAGACCCGTACCAAAGATTTCCTCAACAAAATCTTGCAGCACTGAACCCGCAGCCGCTGCCCTTCCCCCGCACACACCCGCAGGCGCCTGGCGCACCTGCGGGTGTGTTTTTATATGTTTTTGCCCTCCAGCCCTGACGCAGAGGGCGCTACCAGCTATGAAATTTGAAGCAGTTTTATTCGATTGTGATGGGGTTCTGGTGGACAGCGAGCCCATCACTAACGGCGTGCTGTGCCAGATGCTCAACGAGGCCGGCTGGGCCTTGACGCCCGCGCAGTGCATGGAGTGGTTCATCGGCAAAACCGTGCGCAGCGAGGCCGCCCGCATCGAGGCCCACACCGGTCGCCCGCTCACCGACGCCTGGATGGCCGCCTTCTACGCGCGCCGCAACGCCCGGCTGGCTGCCGAGCTGCAAGCCATTGACGGCGCCGTAGAGGCAGTGCGTGCCGTGCACGAGCGCCTGCAAGGGCGCATTGCCTGCGCCTCGGGGGCTGACCGCTTCAAGGTCGAGATGCAGCTGGCCCAGGTGGGTCTGGCGCCGTACTTTGCGGGCCGCATCTTCAGCGGCCACGAAATGCCCGCCACCAAACCCGCGCCCGACGTGTACCTGGCCGCCGCCGCCGCACTGGGCGTGGCGCCCACGCGCTGCCTGGTGGTGGAAGACACCGTGACGGGTGTGCAGGCCGGTGTGGCCGCCGGTGCCACCGTGGTGGGCTACAGCCCCAGTCCCATCGGCCACGGCACGCCCGAGGCGCTGCGCGGTGCCGGGGCCCAACACATCATTGCCGACATGGCCGCACTGCCCGGCTTGCTCAGTGGTTGGTAGCATTGCCACCGGGCGTGCGCGCCCGCGCTTTGCTCACCCCCAGCCCATCCTCCAAGCTTATGCCCCTGCAAGCTGAACTGCACCACGTGATTTACGCCCTCTCCGACGCCCTGGATCTGGTCGGGGTGGACGACCTGTCCCACGGCAAGCGGGTGGGCGTGATGGCCGCCGAATGTGGCCGCGTGCTGAGCCTGGGGCAGCCGGAGCAGCATTTTCTGTTCGAGCTGGGCATGCTGCACGACATCGGCGTGTCTTCTACCCGCATGCACCAGCACCTGCTGGCCGAGTTTGACTGGGTGGGCTCGCAAGAGCATGCGGTGGATGGCTGCGCCCTGCTGCAATCGTTTGCGCCGCTGGCGGCCATGGCCTTGCCCATCCGCTACCACCACACCCCCTGGAGCGAGCTGAAAACGCTGGATCTGGCGCCCGAGGTGGCCTTGCAGGCCAACCTGATTTACCTGGTCGATCGGGTGGACACCCTGGCCGCGCCCTACTACGCCAGCAACGCCGTGCTGGTTCATATGGCGCAAATCCGCACCGAAATCGCGCAGCGCAGCGGCTGCCATTTCGCGCCCGCGCTGGTAGAGGCGTTTTTGCAGGCTTCGCGCACCGAGGCGTTCTGGCTGCTGCTGGAGCCGCGTGCCATCCAGCAGGCGTTGCAGCACCAACTGGCACAGGCCACGCCCCTGCCCGCGCAGGGAATGCAAATCCGCCAGGCGGCTGCGCTGTTTGCCCGCATCGTCGATGCCAAAAGCCCGTTCACAGCACGCCACTCCGAGGGGGTGGCCTGCCTGGCCCGGCTGCTGGCCCAGCGCATGGGTGTGAGCGCCGACCACTGCGACAAGCTGGAGGTGGCCGGGCTGCTGCACGACCTGGGCAAACTGCGCGTGCCCGACGAAATCCTGGAAAAACCCGGTGTGCTGGAGCCCGACGAGCGCCAGATCATCCACACCCACAGCTTTGAAACCTTCCAGATTCTGCGCGGCATCCAGGGCTTTGAAGACATCGCCCTGTGGGCCGCCTACCACCACGAAGAGCCGGGCGGGCATGGCTACCCGTTCCATCTGGATGCGCGCACGCTGCCGCTGGAGGCGCGCATCCTGCGTGTGGCCGACATCTTCCAGGCCATGGTGCAAGACCGCCCCTACCGCGCCGGGCTGGACGCCGCCCAGGCCATGGCCTTCATGCACGAACTGGCGCAGGCCGGGCGCGTGGAGTGGCCCATTCTGGAGGCGCTGGAGCAAGACCTGGACGAAGCCATGGCCGCCGCCCACAGCACGCTGACCGACGCCGCCACGGCCTGAAACGCCCGCCCGCACCAGCGCACCAACGCAGCGGCCCTGCACTGGCCTCAGCCAGGCCGGGCGCTGCGCCGGAACTCGGCGGGCGATTGCCCCGTCCAGCTGCGAAACGCGCGGATAAAACTCTTGTCGTTGCCAAAACCCGCTTCGTGCGCCACCTGCTTGATGGGGCGGTCGGTGCGGTGCAGCAGGGCGATGGCGCGCTCGCGGCGCACCTCGTCTTTCAGCGCTTGCAGCGAGGCGCCCTCCTCCTTGAGCTGGCGGTGCAGGGTGCGCGGCGACAGGTGCAGGCGCTGGGCCAGGGCCTCGGCGCTGTGGGCGGCGCCCGGGTCGGCGGCCAGGGCGTGGCGCACACGCTGCACCAGCAGGCGGTCGCGCCGGTATTGCAGCACCGTCAGCGGCAGGGCGCGTTGCAGCATCTGGCGCAGCGCAGCCTCGTCGCGCTGCAAAGGCAGCGCCAGGTAGCGCGCATCCAAGCGGATGCTGGCCAGCGCCGCCCCCGCCACCGGGGCGCCAAACACCGTCGGCCCCGGAAACAACACCGCATAGGCGCTGTGGTGTGCAGGCCGGGCAAACGCAAACTGCGCCCCTTGCAGCGGAATGCGCGAGTCGATGAACCAGCAGGCCAGACCGTGGGCATTGCGCAGCACCGACACCGGGCAGAACTCCTGAAACGGCCCCAGGTCACGGTGCGCAGTGAGCGAGAGCGTGGCCGTACCGCCCTCGCTGTGCAGGCGCAGTGTGATGGCCTCTTGCAGCAGGCCGTGGTGGCGGCACCAGCGCTGCAAGGCCACGCCCAGCGTGGGCGCGCTGATGGAGGCACGCGCCAGCATGCCGTAGCTGCCCCAAGGCAGGCGGCGGCCAAACCAGCCCAGCGCCTCGTCGTCCAGCGCCTGCATGGCCAGGCCCGAGAGCCGCTCGAACTGCCAGGCGGTGACACGGGCCTCAGGGTTTACCACTTCTTGTGGCGCGATTTGTGCCTGCGCCAGCAGCGGACCGGGGGGCACACCGGCGCGTGTGCAAGCCTGCACAATGGCCTGCACAAAAGCCATGGGCGTAGCGGCAGGGCCGCCGGGAAGGGGCGATGACAGGGCGGCAACCGGTGCCGTGGCAGGAGCGTGATTCACCAGCCGCAGTGTGCGTTGCCGTGGCGCAATTTGCAACCCCGCTGGCAACCTCAAAACCAGCGAAGGGCGTATTCTTGCCGTTCGTGTCGTGGCATACCCACACCGCGCAGCCTGGCGTGACCGCCATGGCGCACGCCCTATTTCTTGCACCCGGAAAGACCACCATGCCCGTTTTGCAGAGCCAACTCAACGCCCGCTCGGCCGACTTTCAGGCCAACGCCAGCGCCATGCGCGCGCTGGTCGCTGACCTGAACGCGCACCTTGCCACCATTTTTGCGGGCGGTGGCGAAGCCGCCCGCGCCAAACACACCGCCCGTGGCAAGCTGCTGCCACGCGAGCGCGTGCAAATGCTGCTCGACCCCGGCACGCCGTTCCTGGAGCTGGCCCCCCTGGCCGCGCTGAACATGTACAACAACGACGCTCCCGGCGCGGGCCTGATCGCTGGCATTGGCCGCGTCAGCGGCATCGACTGCATGATCGTGTGCAACGACGCCACCGTGAAGGGCGGCACCTACTACCCGCTCACCGTCAAAAAGCACCTGCGCGCGCAGGAAGTGGCCCAGCAAAACCACCTGCCCTGCATTTACCTGGTGGACTCGGGCGGTGCCAACCTGCCCAACCAGGACGAGGTCTTCCCCGACCGCGACCACTTTGGCCGCATCTTCTTCAACCAGGCGCAGATGAGCGCCCAGGGCATTGCACAAATCGCCGTGGTCATGGGCTCTTGCACGGCGGGCGGCGCCTACGTGCCTGCCATGAGCGATGAATCCATCATCGTGAAAAACCAGGGCACCATCTTTTTGGGCGGCCCGCCGCTGGTCAAAGCCGCCACGGGCGAGGTCGTCACCGCCGAAGACCTGGGCGGTGGCGATGTCCACACGCGCCTGTCGGGCGTGGCCGACCACCTGGCGCAAAACGACATGCACGCGCTGGCCCTGGCGCGCAATGCCGTGCGCAATTTGAATAAAAACAAGGCTCCAGCGCCCGCCGATACTGCGCCAACAGCTCCTAATTTTGTAGCAGAAGAACTGTACGGCGTGATCCCCGTGGACACGCGCAAGCCCTTTGATGTGCGCGAAATCATCGCCCGCATCGTCGATGGCAGTGAGTTCGACGAGTTCAAGGCCCGCTACGGCACCACGCTGGTCACTGGCTTTGCCCGCATCGAAGGCATGCAGGTGGGCATCATTGCCAACAACGGCATTTTGTTTTCCGAGTCGGCGCTCAAGGGCGCGCACTTCATCGAGCTGTGCTGCCAGCGCAAGATTCCGCTGGTGTTCTTGCAGAACATCACCGGCTTCATGGTGGGCCGCAAGTACGAAAACGAAGGCATCGCGCGCAACGGCGCCAAGATGGTCACGGCGGTGGCCACGGCCAGCGTGCCCAAATTCACCATCATCATCGGCGGCAGCTTTGGCGCCGGTAACTACGGCATGTGTGGCCGCGCCTACTCGCCGCGCTTCTTGTGGATGTGGCCCAACGCGCGCATTTCCGTGATGGGCGGCGACCAGGCCGCTGGCGTGCTGGCCACCGTCAAGCGCGATGGCATCGAAGCCAAGGGCGGCAGCTGGAGCATGGAAGAAGAAGAAGCCTTCAAAGCGCCGATCCGCCGCCAGTACGAAGACCAGGGCCACCCTTACTACGCCAGCGCCCGCCTGTGGGACGACGGCGTGATCGACCCCGCCGACACGCGCCGCGTGCTGGCGCTGGGCCTGTCGGCCACGCGCAACGCGCCGATCGAAGACACCAAGTTCGGCATCTTCCGCATGTAACCCCACGGGGAGCTTCCATGGACGCTGTTGCCCACTTCACCCAACTCGCACGCTACAACGTGTGGGCCACGGTGCGCCTGCTCGATGCCGTGCGGGCGTTGCCTGAAGCGGCCTATCGGCACGATGTGGGCCTGTTCTTCAACAGCATCCACGGCACGCTCAACCACCTGCTGGTGGGTGAGCACCACCTGTGGTTTGTGCGGTTTGCCGAGGGCATTTCACCCAAGGTGGCGCTGGACACCGAACTGGAGAGCGACCGTGCACGGCTGGATGCCCGCCTGCGTGAAGGTGCTGCCCGCTGGGCACCGCTGATCGCTTCGTTCTCTCCAGACCGTTGGGGCGGCACGCTGGACTACACCACCATGCGCGGCACAGCGGCATCGTTGCCTTTTGCGGCCACGCTGGCGCATGTGTTCAACCACGGCACGCACCACCGGGGCCAGATCACCGCCGCATTGACCGCCCTGGGCCAGCCCTGCCCTGAGCTGGACCTTGTTTACTTCTTGCAAAACCCATCCAAGCCATGAGTCAGAACCTGTCCATCACCCAAACTGGCGCCGTGGCGCGCATCACGCTCACGCAGCCCGAGGTGCGCAACGCCTTCAGCGACGAGGTCATTGCCGAGATCACCGCGGCCTTCACCGAGGTGGGCGCGCGCCCCGACGTGCGCGTGGTGGTGCTGGCCGCCGAAGGCCCAGCCTTTTGCGCCGGTGCCAACCTGAACTGGATGCGCCGCATGGCCGACTACACCCGCGAGGAAAACCTCATCGATGCGGGCAAGCTGGCCCAGATGCTGCGCGTGATTTATGAATGCCCCAAGCCCACCATCGCCCGCGTGCAGGGCGATGTGTACGCCGGTGGCATGGGCCTGGTGGCCGCGTGCGACATGGCCGTGAGCGTGGATACGGCAGGCTACTGCCTGAGCGAAGTCAAGCTGGGGCTCATCCCCGCCACCATCAGCCCGTATGTGATCCGCGCCATGGGCGCACGCGCCGCGCACCGCTACTTTTTGACCGCCGAACGCTTTGACGCTGCCGAGGCACTGCGCACCGGTTTTGTCCACGCCGTGGTCGCACCCGATCAGCTCGACGCCAAGGTGGACGAGCTGGCCCGGGCCATCACCGTAGCCAGCCCCGACGCCGTGCGCGCCTGCAAAAAGCTGGTGCAAGACGTGGCCGAGCGCGACATCAACGCACAACTGATCGCCACCACCGTGGAAGGCATTGCCGACATCCGCGCCAGCGAGCAGGGCCGCGAGGGCGTGCAGTCCTTCCTGCAAAAACGCAAACCCGGCTGGCTGGCCTGAAATTCCTGGAGAAATTCACCATGTTTAAAAAAATCCTGATTGCCAATCGCGGTGAAATCGCCTGCCGCGTGGCCGCTACGGCGCACCGCATGGGCATCAAAACCGTGGCCGTCTATTCCGACGCCGATGCCCACGCCAAACATGTGGCCGCCTGCGATGAGGCCGTCCACATCGGCGCCAGCACCCCCAAGGAAAGCTACCTGCGCTGGGAACGCATCATCGAGGCCGCAAAAGCCACGGGCGCCCAGGCCATCCACCCCGGCTACGGTTTTCTGAGCGAGAACGACGAATTTGCCCAGGCTTGTGCCAAAGCAGGTCTGGTGTTCATCGGCCCGCCCGCCTCCGCCATCCAGGCCATGGGCCTGAAGGCCGAATCCAAGCGGCTGATGGAGCAAGCCCAGGTGCCCCTGGTGCCGGGCTACCACGGCGCCGACCAAAACCCGGCACTGCTGCAGTCTGAGGCCGACCGCATCGGCTACCCCGTGCTCATCAAGGCCAGCGCGGGCGGCGGTGGCAAGGGCATGCGTGTGGTCGAGCACAGCGCAGACTTTGCCGCTGCCCTGGCATCGTGCCAGCGCGAAGCCATCAACAGCTTTGGCAACGACAACGTGCTGATTGAAAAATACGTACAGCGCCCGCGCCACATCGAAATCCAGGTGTTTGGCGACACCCACGGCAACTGCGTGTACCTGTTCGAGCGCGATTGCTCGGTGCAGCGGCGCCACCAGAAGGTGCTGGAAGAAGCCCCCGCCCCCGGCATGACGCCTGAGCTGCGCGCCCGCATGGGCGAAGCTGCCGTGGCCGCTGCGCGCGCCGTGAACTACGTGGGCGCAGGCACGGTGGAATTCATCGTCGAGCAGCCCGGCGGCTACGAACACCCCGAGCAGATGAAGTTCTACTTCATGGAGATGAACACCCGCCTGCAAGTGGAGCACCCCGTCACCGAAGCCATCACGGGCCAAGACCTAGTGGAGTGGCAACTGCGCGTGGCCTCGGGAGAGCCCCTGCCCTGCAAGCAAGAAGACCTGCGCATCACCGGCCACGCCATTGAAGCGCGCATTTGCGCAGAAAACCCCGAGAACCACTTCCTGCCCGCCACCGGCACCCTGACCGTGTACCGCAAGCCGCATTGCACCAGCTTTGCACGCGGCGAAGTGCGCTTTGACGACGGTGTGCGCGAAGGCGATGCCATCAGTCCGTTCTACGACCCGATGATTGCCAAGCTCATCGTCCACGGCGACACGCGCGAGCAGGCACTGGCCCGGCTGGACGAAGCGCTGGCGCAAACACACATCGTCGGCCTGGCCAACAACGTGCAGTTTTTGCGTCTGGTGGCGCGCAGCCCCGCGTTTGCCAACGCCCAGCTCGACACAGCCCTGATCCAGCGCGAGGCCGCCGTGCTGTTTGGCCAGGAACTGGTGGGCCTGCCGCTGGCCGCTGCCGCTGCCGTGGCACAAACCCTGCTGGTCGAACAGCGGCTGGCGGGCACCGACCCCTTCAGCCAGCGCGATGGCTGGCGCTCGCACGGGCGCACGCAGCGGCGCTTTGCCTTTGAATTTGGCAGCGCCCAGGCCAGTGCCGTGCTGACCTACCAGGGCGGCGGCGCACTGGACTTTGCCGTGCAGCCCCCCGAGGGCCACGGCGCGGCCACCAGCGGCGCGCTGGCGTTCAAGGCGCTCTCCGATAACCGCATCGAGCTGGAGTTTGCCGGTGAGCGCACGCTGGTCAGCGTCTATGCCCAGGGCGAAACCGAGCATGTGTTCAGCGCGCGCGGTGCCACGCAGATTGTCGAAATCGACCTGCTGGCGCACGCTGGCGAAGTGGCCGCTGAGGGCGGTCGCCTGACGGCCCCCATGCCCGGCAAGGTGGTGTCGTTTGCCGTGCAGGCCGGTGACAAAGTCAGCAAAGGCCAGCCCCTGGCCGTGATGGAAGCCATGAAGATGGAGCACACGATTGCCGCGCCGTTCGATGGCGTGGTGGCCGAGCTGCTCTACGCCCCGGGCGACCAGCTGACCGAGGGCGCCGAGCTGCTCAAACTGGTGGCTGCCAGCGCCGCCTGAGCATGACCAGCTGCGGCACAAGGTGTGTGCCGCGCCGGACTGCGCTGGCGGGGCAATGGCGTTACGCTCTCGCGCCATGAAAATCACTTTTTGCTGCACCGATACCAAAGCCGAGCCCTGGTTACAGGGCTTGCGCGCGGCCCTGCCACAGGCGGACATCACCGTCTGGCAAAGCGGTGCCCCGCTGGCCGACTACGCCGTGGTCTGGGCACCGCCCCAACAGTTTCTGGATGAGCAGCAAGGCATACAGGCCCTGTTCAATATTGGCGCGGGCGTCGATGGCCTGCTACAGCGGCGCCTGCCTGCCGGCGCGCGCGTGGTGCGCCTGGACGACGCGGGCATGGCCGTGCAAATGGCCGAATATGTGTGCCATGCCGTTATCCGGCATTTCCGCGAGTTCGACGGCTACGAGGCCGACCGGCAGGCCGGGCGCTGGGCCTACCGCAAGCCACGCCTGCGCCAGGATTTTGCGGTCGGGGTGATGGGCCTGGGCGTGCTGGGCGAGCGCGTGGCCCAGGCGCTGGCGCAGTTCGAGTTTCCAGTCAACGGCTGGAGCCGCTCGCCCAAAGCCGTCGCGGGCGTGCGCGCCTTCAGCGGTGCGGGGCAGTTCAACGACTTCCTGGCCGCCAGCCGCGTGCTGGTCAATTTGCTGCCGCTCACGCCCGACACAGCCAACATCATCCACCGCGACACGCTCTCTCGCCTACAGCCGGGCGCTTACGTGATCAACGTGGCGCGCGGCGCGCACCTGGTTGATGACGACCTGCTGGCCTTGATAGCCAGTGGCCACGTGGCGGGCGCCACGCTGGACGTGTTCCGCACCGAACCGCTGCCCGCCGCCCACCCGTTCTGGCAGCACCCGAACATCACCGTCACCCCCCACACCTCGGCGCGCACGCTGCGCGACGAAAGCATTGCCCAGATCGCCCGCAAAATCACTGCGCTACAGCGCGGCGAGGCCATTGCCGGGGTGGTGGAGCCCGCCCGGGGGTACTGACAACGCACGCCCAGAAAAAACCCCCAAGCAACCTGGCTGCCGAGGCAGTGGGGTTGAAGGGGGCCGTGCTGGCTGGGACTTTACAGAAAATTTGATGGAGCCAATAGCACAACCATGAACCTTGCCCACCTTCCCACCCGCGTCAAACTCATCGACGTAGGCCCGCGCGACGGCCTGCAAAACGAGAAAACCCCCGTGCCTGCCGATGTCAAGATCAGCCTGGTGCAGCGCTTGCAGGACGCGGGCCTGCAAGAGATCGAAGTCACCAGCTACGTGAGCCCCAAGTGGGTGCCGCAGATGGCCGACAACCACGCCGTGATGCAAGGCATCGCCCGGCGCAGCGGCGTGCGCTACTCGGTGCTGACGCCCAATCTGCAAGGCTATGAAGCCTCGGTGCAAGACCGGCCCGACGAAATCGTGGTGTTTGGCGCTGCCAGCGAGGCCTTCAGCCAGAAGAACATCAACTGCTCGATTGCCGAGAGCATTGAGCGCTTTGCCCCGGTGGTGGCGGCGGCGCGCGCAGCCGGTATTGCGGTGCGCGGCGCCATGAGCTGCACCGTGGGCTGCCCCTACGAGGGCGAGATCGCCCCCGAGCGTGTGGCCTACCTGGCGGGCCTGATGCGCGGCATCGGCGTGCAGCGCGTGGACGTGGCCGACACCATCGGCGTGGGCACGCCGCGCAAGGTGCAGCGCGCCATCGAAGCGGCGTTGCAGCACTACGCCATTGACGAGGTGTCGGGGCATTTTCACGACACCTACGGCCAGGCGCTGGTCAACACGCTGGCGGCACTGGAGCTGGGGGTGTGGAACTTCCAGTCCTCCGTGGCGGGCCTGGGCGGCTGTCCCTATGCCAAGGGCGCCACGGGCAACGTGGCCACCGAAGACCTGGTGTACCTGCTGCACGGCATGGGCATCGAGACCGGCATCGACCTGGACAAGCTGATTGACGCCGGCGTCTACATCAGCGACTTCCTGGGCCGCAAAAGCGCCTCGCGCGTGGCGGTGGCCGTTCTGAACAAACGCGCTGGCTGAGCGCAACACCCGACACCATTGACCATGAACGCTACCAAACCAATAGCTGCTCGCGCAGAACTGCTGCGCGCTGCGGGCTATTTTGACCCAAATTCTGACGAGGACATTCCCTCGCCCTGCATCTCGGTGTGCCGCATGACCGAAGACCGCAGCCACTGCGAGGGGTGCTTTCGCACCATCCCCGAGATCCGCGCCTGGGCCGGGGCCGACCGGGCGCAGCGCCTGTCCATCTGGACGCAGTTGTCGCAGCGCGCGGGGGTGGCCTTTGCGCCCGTACCTGCCGCCCAGGAGAACGCATGAAGCACATCACCTTCTACCTCGACTTTGTCTCGCCCTACGCCTGGCTGGCGTTTGAACGCCTGCCGCAGGCGCTGGAGGGCCTGAGCTACAGCGTGGAATACCGCCCGGTGCTGCTGGGCGCACTGCTGCAGCAGCAGGGCAACCCCGGCCCGGCGGGCATTGCGCCCAAGCGCGACTGGACGTACCGCCATGTCACCTGGCTGGGCCACGCGCTGGGCGTGCCGCTGCACATGCCCGCGCGCCACCCATTCAAGCCGCTGCCGCTGCTGCGCCAGGCACTGGCGTGCAGCCACGACGGCAGCATCAACCGCTTCACAGCGGGCACGCTCTTGCGCCATGTCTGGCAAGGCGGGCACGACGCGCTGGACGCCACGCGGCTGGAGCAACTGGCCCAGGCGCTGGCGCCGCAAGTGCAGCCCGGCGACGACGACGGCGCACGCGCCAAGGCGCTGCTGCGCAGCAACACCGATGCCGCTGCCGCACGCGGTGTGTTTGGCGTGCCCGCCTTCGAGGTCGATGGCAAGCTGTTCTGGGGGCTCGACGGCCTGCCCATGCTGCGCGCCTATCTGGAGGGCGATGCCTGGTTTGCCACCGGCTGGGACGCCGCTGCAAGCGTGGAGAAAGGCATCCCGGGTTGAATGGGCGCCATGCCCAACGCCTTCAACTTTGCCGCTTCTCCCTTTGACTGCCTGACGCCCGACGAGCGCGGGCTGGTGCGCCAAAACGTCGATATTGCCTACTTCCCCGAGGGCGCCGTGGTGCTCGATGTGGGTGTGGTGCCCACGCATTTGTTCGTGCTCATCAAAGGCTACGTCACGCAGACCGAGGGCGATGAAGTACTGGCCACCTATGGCCCCGACGACACCTTTGATGGCCGGGGGCTGGTGGCCGGGCGCGTCAGCAGCCGCTTCGTGGCCGCCGAAGAGGTGGTGGCCTACCAGCTCACCCACGAGGCGGTGAACACACTGATTGCACGCAACACCACCTTTGGCGCGCTGCTGTTTTCCGACATCGGACACAAACTCAGCACGCTGGCCCAGCGCGGCGACCAGCACGAGCTGCAATCGCTCACGCTGGCGCGCGTCGATCAAGCCTACCTGCGCCCGGCGCACAGTGTGGACGCACAGACCGACATCGTCTCGGTGGTGCGCATCTTCCAGGCCCAGCGCACCACCAGCGTGCTGGTCACGGGCCTGCCTGGCGGGGCGATGGGCATTTTCAGCAACACCACGCTCCAGCGCGCCATCCTCGATGGCCGCCCGCTGGCGCAATTGGCAGTAGGCGAGCTGGCCAGCAGCCCGGTGGTCACGGTGCGCACCAGCGACCAGCTGGGCGACGCCATGGCCCAGCTGCTTCGCAGCCGCATCCACAGGCTGGTGGTGCTGGACGAGGCCGGGCAGGTGCGCGGCATTCTGGAGGCGCTGGATTTGTTCAGTTTTCTGGCCAACCACTCGCACCTGATCACGGTGCAGATCGAGCAGGCCAGCGACCTGCCCGCGCTGGCGCAGGCCGCAGCACAGATCACGCGGCTGATTGCGCTGCTATACCGGGGCGGCACCCGCATCAGCCTGATGACCACGCTGGTGCAGCAGCTCAACGCCCGCTTGTTTGAGCGCGCCTGGGCCATGGTGGCGCCGCCCGAGCTGGTGGCCCACAGCTGCCTGTTCGTGATGGGCAGCGAGGGGCGTGGCGAGCAGCTGCTGAAAACCGACCAGGACAACGGCCTGATCCTGCGCGACGGCTACCAGCCGCCCGACGACTTGCAGGCGATCTGCCAGCGTTTCTCGCAGGCGCTGGCAGATTTTGGCTACCCCGAATGCCCCGGCCACATCATGGTGAGCAACCCGCAGTGGCGCGCCAGTGCCAGCGAGTTTGGCCAAAAGGCGCGCCAGTGGCTACTGCTGCCCGATGCCGACAGCCTGATGCACCTGGCCATCTTCATGGACGCCCACGCCGTGGCGGGCGATGCCAGCTTGCTGGCCGCCGTGCGCGAGCGCCTGGTCACGCTGGCCACCGACAGCGATGCCATGCTGGGCCGCTTTGCCGCCGCCGTGGAAGCCTTTGGCAGCAGCACCAGCTGGTGGAACCGCTGGCTGGCGCGCAGCGATGGGGCGCAGCACCTGAACCTGAAAAAAGAAGGCATCTTCCCCATCGTACACGGCGTGCGCAGCCTGGCGCTGGCCCAGCGCGTGGCGCCCACCAGCACGGCCGATCGCATCGCCGCGCTGGTGGCAGACGGCACCTTGAGCAGCGCCCAGGGCGATGAACTGACCGAGAGCCTGTATTTTTTGATGGGCCTGCGCCTTAAAGCGGGCCTGGCCGAGCTGGACACGGGCCGCGCTGTCAGCGGCGAAGTCGCCCCCGAGCGCCTGAGCAGCCTGGAGCGCGACCTGCTCAAAGACACGCTGTCGGTGGTCAAGCGCTTCAAGGTGCTGCTGCACCACCGCTTCCGCCTGGACGCCCTGTGAGCGGGGCCTGCCCATGACCACCGCCCTGCCCGCCTCCCTCGCCCCCGCCACGGGGCCACGGCGCTGGTGGCAATCGGTGCAGCGCCAATGGCAGCTGCGCCAGCTCACCGACCCGGCATTTGCCTTTTTGTTCGACCCGCCGCCGCCCGATGAATGGGTGTCGCTGGACTGCGAAACCACCGGCCTGAACGTGCGCAGCGACGAAATCATCTCAATTGGCGCCGTGCGCATCGTCGGCCAGCGCATCCTGACCAGCCAGCGCCTGGAACTGCTGGTGCGCCCCGACAAGGGCGTGTCGGCAGAGAGCGTGCGCATCCACCGCCTGCGCAGCAGCGACGTGGCCCAGGGCCTGGCGCTGGACGAAGCCATGCACCAGCTGCTGCACTTCATCGGCAGCCGCCCGCTGGTGGGCTACTACCTCGAATTTGATGTGGCGATGCTGCAACGCGCCATCCGCCCCCTGCTGGGCGTGGGCCTGCCCCAGCCCAAAATCGAAATCTCGGCGCTGTACTACGACCACAAATTCCGCCAGCTGCCGCCCTACCAGCAGCACGACAACGCCGACATCGACCTGCGCTTTGACACGCTGATGGCCGACCTGCAACTGCCTCGGCGCGACGCCCACGACGCGCTCAACGATGCGGTGATGGCGGCGCTGGCCTTCATCAAGCTGCGCCAGCTGCACCACGGGCACTGAACCTGCACTGCTGCCGCACGCGCAGCAGGCGGCCAGCCAAACCCAAGCCAAAAAAGCCTTCAGCGCCCGCAGAATGGGCGCCAATAGCTATCTTTTTAATAGCATTTTGCGCAATCCCACCGCAGCCTGGCTGCGGTATCGAGCTGCGTGCAGACGCAAAAAAACCGGGCGCTGCGGCCCGGCTTTTTTGGGGGGAAGTGGCGCAGCGGTATATCCGCTGCGCCGGGGGTGCATCGCACCCTCCCAAGGGAATGGACTCAGTGGCCCGATGCGCCCGATGCACCGAAACCGGTTTCCGAACGCACTTGCTGCGCGGCAAACTCCGAGCGCTCGCGGGCTGCGTTGGCGCTGCGGTCGGTGATGGAGAACAGCCACACGCCCAGGAAGCCGATGGTCATCGAGAACAGGGCTGGCGAGGTGTAGGGGAACCAGGCCGAACCGGCAGGGTTGCCCAGCGTGGCTTCCCACACCGAGGGCGAGACCACGGTCAGGCCCACCGAGGAGATCAGGCCCATGAAGCCACCGATCACCGCGCCGCGTGTGGTGCAGTCTTTCCACAGCACCGACATGAACAGCACCGGGAAGTTGGCCGAAGCCGCAATCGCGAAGGCCAGCGACACCATGAAGGCGATGTTCTGCTTCTCGAAGGCAATGCCCAGCACCACGGCAATCACGCCCAGTACCAGGGTGGTGATGCGCGACACTTTCAGCTCGGCTGCGCTGTCGGCCTTGCCCTTTTTGATCACGGTGGCGTACAGATCGTGCGACACGGCAGAGGCGCCCGACAACGTCAGACCCGCCACCACGGCCAGGATGGTGGCAAACGCCACGGCAGAGATGAAGCCGTAGAACACGTTACCGCCCACCGACTTGGCCACCAGCACCGCAGCCATGTTGGCCGTACCGGCACCGCCGTGGATCACGCCCTTGGCCACATCGGCAAACTCGGGGTTGGTCAGCACCAGGGTGATGGCGCCAAAGCCGATGATGAAAATCAGCACGTAGAAGTAACCGATCCAGGTGGTGGCCCACAGCACGGACTTGCGCGCTTCCTTGGCATCGGGCACGGTGAAGAAGCGCATCAGGATGTGCGGCAGACCAGCGGTACCGAACATCAGCGCCATACCGAAGGAAATGGCAGAGATGGGGTCTTTGATGAAGCCACCGGGGCCCATGATGGACAAGCCCTTCTTGGCAGCCTCTTCAGGGGACATGCCACCGTTAGCAGCAATTTGGGTACGCACTTCCACGCCCTTGGCAAACAGCGCCTCGGGGCTGAAACCGAACTGCGCCAGCACCATGAAGGCCATGAAGGTCACGCCCGACAGCAGCAGGCAGGCCTTGATGATCTGCACCCAGGTGGTGGCCGTCATGCCGCCAAACAGCACGTAGATCATCATCAGCGCGCCCACGATGACCACGGCCATCCAGTATTCCAGGCCGAACAGCAGCTTGATCAGCTGGCCGGCGCCCACCATCTGGGCGATCAGGTAGAAGGCCACCACCACCAGCGTGCCCGAAGCGGCAAAGGCGCGGATGGGGGTTTGCTGGAAGCGGTAACCGGCCACGTCGGCAAAGGTGAACTTGCCCAGGTTGCGCAGGCGCTCGGCCATCAGGAAGGTGATGATGGGCCAGCCCACCAAGAAGCCCAGCGAGTAGATCAGGCCGTCGTAGCCCGACGCCATCACCGCCGCAGAAATACCCAGGAACGAGGCAGCCGACATGTAGTCGCCCGCAATGGCCAGGCCGTTCTGAAAGCCGGTGATGCCGCCACCGCCGGTATAGAAGTCAGAGGCCGACTTGGTCTTGGCCGCTGCCCACTTGGTGATGTAGAGCGTGCCGGCAACAAAGGCGCCGAACATCACGATGGCCGTCCAGTTGGTGGCCTGCTTGGCAGCCTGGCCCATGTCGGCACCAGCGGCGTGCGCGCCCGCTGCCGCTACCAGGCCCACCAGTGCCAGCAGGATGCTGGCGTACGTTGTGTGGCGATTCATTTGGAAGCGTCCTTCAGGATTTCTTTGGTCAGCGTGTCGAACTCGCCGTTGGCGCGGCGCACGTAGATGCCCGTGATCACGATGGTGAAAATAATCACCCCCATGCCGATGGGAATGCCCACCGACGTCACGCCCGCACCAATCGGCTGGGCCAGAAAAGGCTTGTTGAAAGCAATCAGGGCGATGTAGCCGTAATAAACGATCAACATCAGAATCGTCAGAAAAACCCCCAACCGATTGCGCTTGGCGCGCAACTCCAGGTATTTGGGATGGCGCTGTATCTTGTCTACCACCGGATCACTCATCGTGTTGTCTCCTCAGGAATGGGTAAAAGGCCAGGCCGTGAAACCGTGCCGGCTTCAAAGCGTTGGCTGATTCTGCAAACGCCGTCTGACCAACTGCTTACGAAAATTGCCCAAAGCTGCCATTTAAGTGCTTGATTTATTAGGGGAAACCCGTTGGTAATTACCCTAGGACGCACCCTGCCAAGGAGATCGGCAGCACTTGTTTTTCCGGGCTTGAGGCACCATCAGCGGGTTTGCCGGTTTCCCTTTTCCTCCTGAAAGAACCCCCATGAGCGATGGCCTGATCCGTATCCGTGGCGCCCGCCAGCACAACCTGAAAAACGTCGATCTGGACATCCGCACGGGCGAGCTCACCGTGGTCACGGGGCCCAGTGGTTCGGGCAAATCCAGCCTGGTGTTTGACACCCTGTACGCCGAGGGCCAGCGCCGCTACGTGGAAACCTTCAGCGCCTATGCGCGCCAGTTTCTCGACCGCATGGACAAGCCCGCCGTGGACAAGATCGAGGGCGTGCCCCCGGCCATTGCCATCGACCAGACCAACCCGGTGCGCAGCTCGCGCTCCACCGTGGGCACGATGACGGAGCTCAACGACCACCTCAAACTGCTCCTGGCGCGCGCCGGGCAGTTGTTTGACCGGCAAACCGCCCAGCCGGTGCGCCACGACTCCCCCGAAACCATTTACGCCGAACTGCAACGGCGCTGCGGCGTCGCACCGCCGCCGCGCCACCCCCAGGCGGCGAGCGCTCCCTTGGGGAGCATGGGGGCCATGGCCAACCCGCGCCTGGTGCTGACCTTCCCGGTGGAGCTGCCCGCCGCCACCAGCGCCGAGGAGGTGGCGCAGTGGCTGTCGGTCAGCGGCTTTACCAAGGTGCAGGCCGAGCGCGAAGTGGCCACGCCCAGCGGGCCGCGCAAGGTGCTGGACGTGGTGGCCGACCGCTTTCGTCTGGGCAATGCCGAGAAGGCACGCGTGATCGAGGCCATCGAGGTCGCGCTCAAGCGCGGCACAGGGCGGCTGAACGTGTACCGGCTGCTGGAAAGCGGCGATGGCGCCACCACCACCACCGCCCAGCCCGCAGACACCGTCCCCAGCGCGCCCGCCTGGGAGATTTGGCGCTTTTCCACCGGCCTGCACTGTCCCGACAGCGATCTGCGCTATGCCGAGCCCATCGCGTCGATGTTCTCGTTCAACTCTGCGGTGGGCGCCTGCGAAACCTGCCGGGGCTTTGGCCGCGTGATTGGCGTGGACTGGGGCCTGGTCATCCCCGACGACAAGCTCACCCTGCGCGCCGGTGCCATCAAAGCCATACAGACGCCCGCCTGGAAAGAGTGCCAGGACGACCTGCTGCGCCACGCCGAGCGCGAAGGCATACCGCGCGACACGCCCTGGAACCAGCTCACCGAGGCGCACAAAAACTGGGTGATTGCCGGCTCACCCGAATGGAAAGGGAAATGGAACCAGCAGTGGTACGGCATACAGCGCTTTTTTGACTACCTGGAGAGCAAGGCCTACAAGATGCACATCCGGGTGCTGCTGTCCAAATACCGCAGCTACACCGAATGCCCCAGCTGCGCCGGTGCGCGCCTCAAAACCGACAGCCTGCTCTGGCGCCTGGGCAGCCAAGAAGACGCCGACGCCGTGCTGGCGCCTGAACAGCGCTTCATGCCCGTGGGCGTGGCCTGGTCGCGCGCACAACTCGAAGCCCTGCCCGGCCTGTGCCTGCACGACCTGATGCGCCTGCCCATTGAGCGCCTGCGCCGGTTCTTTGACCGGCTCAGTGCCTTGCCCCCCCATGCCACGCCAGCACCCCGCAACGGCGATGCCCAGGCCCTGCGCCTGCTGTTCGACGAAATCGGCACCCGCCTGCGCTACCTGTGCGATGTCGGCATCGGCTACCTCACCCTGGATCGGCAAAGCCGCAGCCTGAGCGGCGGCGAGGTGCAGCGCATCAACCTGACCACTGCGCTGGGCACCAGCCTGGTCAACACGCTGTTTGTGCTGGACGAGCCCAGCATCGGCCTGCACCCGCGCGACATGCACCGCATCACCGAAGCCATGCTGCGCCTGCGCGATGCGGGCAACACGCTGG
>NZ_JAQUAL010000060.1:0-18352 GCF_028687295.1 Simplicispira sp. | reverse complement strand
CAGGCGGCGCAAATCCACCCGAAACAAAGAAGCAGAAGACATGAAAAAAAGTGACCGAGTAACGCCCCCATGGTGCAGCAGGGCGGAATTCTGACATTTCGATGAAAACCCCCCGCCCCACGCGGGCGCGGCCTTACCCCAAGGCCATGGGATCGCGACACAGCAAAGCGGCCACTGCCTGCGCCGTGGCCTGCGCGGCGCCCCGGTGGGCCTGGGCAAATTGCGCAGCGGCATCTTGGGCCTGGGCCAAGGCAGTGGCGTTGTGTGCCAGTGCAGTGGCCAGCTGCATGGCCTGCGCCATATCGGGCACGCGCTGCGCGGCGCCAGCGGCGCAGGCCAGCTCGGCAGCCTGGGCAAAGTTGAAGGTGTACGGCCCCAGCACCACGGGGCAAGTGCAGGCAGCGGCCTCGATCAGGTTTTGCCCGCCCAGCGGCGCAAAACTGCCGCCCAGCAAGGCCACGTCGGCCAGGCCGTAGTACAGGGCCATCTCGCCCAGGGTGTCGCCCAGGAGCACATCGGCCTGGGCGTCGGGGCCATCGGCCCACTGGCTGCGGCGCGCCACGCGCAGGCCCGCGCGCTCCAGCAGCTGGGCTACCTCGTCAAAGCGCTGGGGGTGGCGCGGCACGATCAACCACTGCACGCTGGCGTTTGCTGCGTTTGCTGCGTTTGCTGCTGTATCCCGTGCCGCATTTGCTTCATTATTGATAGCTGGTAGCGCCCTATGCGCCTGCCCTGGAGGCCGATGTGGCTTGAAATTTTCCAGCCACATGGCCTCCTCGCCCTCGCGGCTGCTGGCCAGCAACACCACGGGGCGCGGCAGCGGTGCGCGCCAGGCACGGCCCTGGGCCAGCTGGGCGGCGTCGGGCACCACGTCGAACTTGAGGTTGCCGAACACGCCCTGCACCGACGCCCCCAGACTGCGCAGGCGCTGGGCATCGGCCTCGGTTTGCGCCCACACCGCCGCCAAGGCGGCGTAGGCCGGGCGCGCCAGCCAGGCCATGCGCTGGGCTTGGCGCAGGGATTTATCGTTCAGCCGGGCGTTGGCCAGCACCAGCGGCACACCCTGCGCGCGGCAGGCAGCTATCAGATTGGGCCAGACCTCGGTTTCCATCAGGATGCCGATGGCGGGCCGCAAGCGGCGCAGAAACCGTGCCACCGCGCCGGGCGTGTCCCATGGCTGCCAGACCTGCACATCACCGGGCTGCAACAGTTTTTCGCCCTCGGCGCGGCCCGTGGCGGTGCCGTGGGTGAGCAGCAGGCGCATGCCCGGCAGTTGCTGGCGCAGCGCGCCCAGCAAGATGGCGGCAGCGCGCGTTTCGCCCAGCGAGACGGCGTGTATCCAAACCAAAGGCCCAGCAGGCGCGGGGTGGCCACCCACTGGCACATCGCCGTAGTGGCCAAAACGCTCGGCCACGCGCAGGCCGTAGCCGGGCTCGGCCAGGGCGCGGCGGCGCAGCTTGCGGCGCAGCAGTGGCTGGGCCGCCCAGGTCAGGGCCGAATACAGCCCCAGGGCAAGGCGCGATAGGAGCGACACATTCAGTGCGCCGCGCTGCCCACCTGGGCGCCGGGTTTGACGCGGTGCAGCAGCGCCAGCATGGCCGCCTCGATGCGTGCCAGCGCCTCGGGCGTCTGGCCCTCAAAGCGCAGCACCAGCACGGGCGTGGTGTTGCTGGCGCGGATCAGGCCGAAGCCATCGGGCCAGTCCACGCGCAGGCCGTCGATGGTGCTGATCTGCGCCGGGGCGGCAAAGGTGTCGGCAGCCAACGCCTGCAATTGCGCGGTCAGCTGGTGCGGCTCGCCCTCGGCACAGGCCACGTTCAGCTCGGGCGTGGAAAAGCTGGTCGGCAGGCCGTTGAGCACGGCGCTGGGGTCGCTGCTGCGGCTGAGGATTTCCAGCAAACGGCAACCCGCATAGGTGCCATCGTCAAAGCCGAACCAGCGCTCTTTGAAAAAGATGTGGCCGCTCATCTCGCCGCCCAGGGGCGAGTCCAGCTCTTTCATGCGCGCCTTGATGAGCGAGTGGCCGGTTTTGTACATCACCGGCACGCCACCCGCTGCGACAATGGCGGGCGCCAAACGCTGCGTGCATTTCACGTCGAACAGGATGTGGCCGCCAGGCACGCGCGAGAGCACGTCTTGCGCAAACAGCATCATCTGCCGGTCAGGAAAGATGTTGCTGCCGTCTTTGGTGACGATGCCCAGCCGGTCGCCATCGCCGTCAAAGGCCAGGCCCAGCTCGGCGTCGCTGGCCTGCAAGGCGGCGATGAGGTCGCACAGGTTTTCCGGCTTGCTGGGGTCGGGGTGGTGGTTGGGGAAGTTGCCGTCCACCTCGGAGAACAGCTCGACGACTTCGCAGCCCAGCGCGCGGAAAATGGCCGGTGCCGAGGCGCCCGCAATGCCGTTGCCGCAATCGACCACGATTTTCATCGGGCGCGCCAGCTTCACGTCGCTGGTGATGCGCTGGGTGTAGGCGGCCAGCACGTCCACGCTGCGCACGCTGCCCCCGGCTTGCAGCTGCCAGCTCTCGTCCTGCATGGTTTGGCGCAGCTGCTGGATGTCGTCGCCGTAAATGGCGCGGCCACCCAGCACCATCTTGAAGCCGTTGTAGTCTTTGGGGTTGTGGCTGCCGGTAACCTGGATGCCGCTGGCGCACAGGGTGCTGGCCGCAAAATACAGCAGCGGCGTGGTGACCAGGCCCACATCGATCACGGCGATGCCCGCATCCACCAGCCCGGCAATCAATGCGGCGCTCAGTGCAGGCCCGGACAGGCGGCCATCGCGCCCCACGGCCACCGTGGTCTGGCCCTGGGCGCGGGCCACGGTGCCAAAAGCGCGGCCCAGGCCCCGGGCCACGGCCTCGTCCAGGGTGGACGGCACAATGCCACGGATGTCATAGGCTTTGAAGATGGAAGGAGAGAGCTGCACGGCGTCACACTTTCACAGAAGCGGGTGGGGGAAGAAAAAACCGGCTGCATTGTAGGTGCGCGCTGCCATACCCGGCCCTGCCCGCATCCTGCCACAGCCGGGCTTCCGGGGTTTTGAAAACTATCAAATTCATAGCTGCTTGCGCTTGTTCTACGTGGCCTTGAGGCCAAAAACACTCTACACTTTTACACCATGCAATTTCACACCACAACGGTTCAAAAACGCTGCGTCACAGCGCTGGGGGGCGTGCGCCTGGCAGCATCGCCACAGGGCTTGTCGGGCCTGTGGTTTGAGGGCCAGCGCCACTGGCCCGCACAGCTCGATGGCGCACAGGCCTGGCCGCATGACGAGGACAACGGCCTGCTGTGCGCTGCCGCCCAGCAGTTGCAGCAGTACCTGGACGGCCAGCGCCTGCACTTTGACGTGCCCCTGGACTACAACGGTGGCACGCCGTTCCAGCAAAGCGTGTGGCAAGCCCTGCTGGGCATTGCGCCCGGCAGCACCACCAGCTATGGCGCCCTGGCGCAGCAGCTGGGGCGGCCCAGCGCCGTGCGGGCCGTGGCCAGTGCGGTGGGGCGCAACCCCTTGAGCATCGTGGTGCCCTGCCACCGCGTGCTGGGGCGCGATGGTAGCCTCACGGGATACGCCGGTGGTCTGGCGCGCAAAACCGCCTTGTTGCAGCGCGAGGGAGCCTGGCCTCCAGGCGCCTGATGCGCGTTTGTCAACCGGGTTAATCCGGGTTGGTGGGGCACCGTGCAGGCCAGCCATAGGGCCTGATACTGCACGCCAGCAAAAAACAGAATGGATGAATGTGACAAATTTGCAGCTGGTGCTGGCCTGCGCCACCGTCTTGGCACTGCTGGGCGCCCTGCTGTGGGCGCTGGTGCGCGTGCGCACCTTCAACACCTTGCAGGCAGAACACCAGGCCCTGCGCCAGCGCGAGCAAGAGCTGATCAGTGCCATCCGCGCCTCTGGCGGTGGCCAGTGGGAGTGGGACGTGCGCAACCGCCAGCTCTCGTTCCACGGCCACTTCTATGCCCAGTTCGGGCTCTTCGAGATACCCCCGGAAAAACGCACCGCCTACTGGACCAGCCTGCGCCACCCCGATGACGCCGCCCGCCTGGCCGACCCCTTGCGCCAGGCCATGGACGGTGAAGTCCACACCTACGAAGCCGAACTGCGGGTGCGCGACAAAAACGGCCAATGGCGCTGGGTGCTCTCGCGCGGCAGCGTGACCCAACACGGCGCCGACGGCAAGCCCTTGCGCATGGTCGGCATGAGCCTGGACGTGACCGCCCGCCGCGCCACCGAGCAGGCCCTGCGCACCTCCGAGGCCAAGTACAACACCATCTACCAGGCGCTGCCCGACCCGGCAGGCATCTCGCGCGTGGCCGATGGGCGCTACATCGAAGTCAACCCCGCGTTCTGCCAACTGCTGGGGCGGCCGCGCGAAGACGTGGTGGGCCGCACCTCCACAGAACTCAACATCTGGGCCACCGAGCACGAGCGCACGCGCCTGCTGGAAACCTTTGCGCGCGATGGCCGGGTGGACAAACTGAACCTGGTGGCACGCAAGCTCGACGGTACGCGCGTGCCCGGCCTCATGTCGGCCTACCCGGTACAGATTGACGGCGAAGAATGCTTTGTCTTCGTCTTTCACGACATCACCCAGGAACAGCACGCGCGCGATGCCCTGCAAGCCAGCAACAGTCTGTTGCAACAGGCAGGGCGCCTGGCCCGCCTGGGTGTGTGGGAAGACATGCCCGCGCGCGGCCCGGTGTACTGGTCAGACGTGTGCTACGACATCCACGGCCTGCCCCCGGGCAGCCCACTGCCCCAGGACTACGTGCAGCGCCACGTGGCCCCGGCCTGGCACGACACCTTCCGCAACGCACTGCGCCGGTGCATCCGCGAGCGCGTGGAGTGGAGCCTGGAGATTGAGATCGTGCGTGCCGATGGCCGCCTGGTCTGGATGCGCTCGCTGGGCGAACCCGTCATTGAGAATGGCCGCGTCGTGCGCATTCGCGGCGTGATGCAGGACATCGACGCCTCCAAGCGCGCCGAAGCCCTGGTGCGCGAGCGCGAAGCCCTGCTCTCGCTGACCATGACCGCCGCATCGCTGGGCCGCTGGGACTGGGACTTGCCCGCAGGCACCCTGCAAGGCGATGCCCACTGGCAGCACCTGCGCGGCCTGCAACCGGGCGACGAAAGCGCCGCCCGTCCCCAGCCTTGGCAAGACTGCGTGGTGCCTGAAGACGCTGCCAAAATCACCCGCGAACTGGAGCGCCACACCGCCCAGCCCGACACCCACTTCGATGCCACCTGGCGCATCCCGCTGCCCCATGGTGGCCAGCGCTGGCTGCGCAACCTGGGCAAAACCGTGGCCCACGATGCCAGCGGCGCCCCGCTGCGCATGCTGGGCGTATCCATCGACGTGACCCAGCAGCGCGAACAAGAGCAGCAATTGCAGCGCCTGGCCCACCACGACGCCCTCACTGGCCTGCCCAACCGCGTGCTGCTGGCGCGCAAGCTCACCGAAGCCATGGCCCAGGCGCGGGCGCAAGGCAGCTTGCTGGGCGTGGCCTACCTGGATCTGGACGGCTTCAAGCCCGTCAACGACCGCCACGGCCACGACGCGGGCGACCGCCTGCTGGTCATGGCCGCAGGCCGCCTGACCCGCGCCCTGCGCGCCACCGACTGCGTGGCCCGCCTGGGCGGCGACGAGTTCGTGATCCTGCTGCCCGGCCTGCATGGCGCCACCGATTGCGAAAAAGCGCTGCGCCAGGTCATGGCCAGCATTGCCGCCCCCTACGCCCTGGGCAACGACTGCGTGAGCGTGACGGCCAGCATCGGCTACACCCTGTTCCCGCAAGACGACGCCGACGCCGATGCCCTGGTGCGCCACGCCGACCAGGCCATGTACGCCGCCAAGCAGGCCGGGCGCAACCGCTACCACCAGTTCGACAGCGCCTCCGAGCGCGCCGCACAGCAGGTGCAGGCCGACACCGCGCGCATACAGGCCGCCCTGCAAGGCGGCCAGTTCATGCTGTATTTGCAGCCCAAAGTGGACATGCGCCTGGGCACCGTGGTGGGCGCCGAAGCCCTGGCACGCTGGCAGCACCCCGAGCAAGGCGTGCTCTCGCCCGCCGCGTTCTTGCCGCTGATCGAGGGCACCGCCCTGGAAATCGCCTTTGGTACCTGGGTCGTCGATACCGCCCTGGAGATGGCGCAAGCCCTGCACGCCCAGGGCCTGAACCTCACGATCAGCGTCAACATCACGGCGCCGCACCTGCAACAAACTGACTTTGCCCCCTGGATGGCCAGCCGCCTGGCGCGCTACCCGCAACTGCCCCGGAGCAGCCTGAAGATAGAAATCACCGAGACGGCCGCCCTCTACAACCTCGCCCCAGTGGCGCAAACCCTGCTGCAACTGCGCGAAATCGGCGTCAACACCGCGCTGGACGACTTTGGCACCGGCTACTCGTCACTGACCTACCTGCGCCGCCTGCCGCTGGACACCCTCAAAATCGACCAGAGCTTTGTGCGCGGCATGATGGGCGATGCGGGCGACCTGGCCATCGTGCAGGGGGTGATCGGGCTGGCGCACTCGTTTGGCTACCACGTCATTGCCGAGGGCGTGGAAACCGTGCCCCAGGGCAGCATGCTGTTGGAGCTGGGCTGCCGCCTGGCCCAGGGCTACTGCATCGCGCGGCCCATGCCACTGCAAGACTTCATCGCCTGGGCGCCCCAGTGGAAAGCGCCCGAGCCGTGGCAATACAGCACCGAGATGCACATCACCATCGAAGAAGAATAAAAAAAGCTGCCAGCCCTTACCCAGTAAGCGCTGGCAGCTCTCATTTCAAGAGCAGATTCAGGTCATGGGCCGACCATGTCACGCACCTGTTGCAGCACGGCGGGGTCTTCCATGGTGGTCAGATCGCCCGGGTCGCGCTTTTCTGCCACGGCTTGCAGGGCGCGGCGCAGCAGCTTGCCGCTGCGCGTTTTGGGCAGCAGCGCGACAAAGTACACACGCGATGGCCGGGCCACGGCGCCCAGTTGCGCATCCACCTGCTTCATCACCTCGGCCTCCAGGGCGGCGCGGTCGGCATCGCTGTTGAGGCTGCTGGCATCGCGCGGCACGGCAAAGGCCAGCGCCACCTGGCCCTTGAGGTTGTCGGCCACGCCCACCACGGCCACTTCGGCCACGTTGGGGTGGGCCGAGATGCACTCTTCGATCTCGCGCGTGCCCAGGCGGTGGCCGGCCACGTTGATCACGTCATCGGTGCGGCCCAGGATGAAGTAGTAGCCATCGGCATCGCGGATGCCCCAGTCAAAGGTGCTGTAGACCAGGCGGCCCGGAATGCTCTTCCAGTAGGTGTTGACAAAGCGGTCGTCGTCGCGCCAGACGGTTTGCATGCAGCCGGGGGGCAGCGGGCCTTCGATGGCCACCACGCCCTTTTGGTTGGGCGCCGTGAGTTCTTCGCCTGTCGCCTCGTCAATCAGCTTGACGTTGTAGCCATACACCGCCTTGCCGGGGCTGCCAAAACGGGTGGCTTGCTGCTCGACGCCGTTGGCCAGCGTGAGGATGGGCCAGCCGGTTTCGGTCTGCCAGTAGTTGTCGATGATCGGCACGTTGAGCGAGCCGCTGATCCACTGCGCGGTGGGTTCGTCCAGCGGCTCTCCGGCCAGCCACAGCGCCTTGAGGCTGGAGACGTTGTATTTGGCCAGATACGCCGGGTCTTGCTTTTTCAGCACCCGCACCGCTGTGGGCGCCGAGAACATGTGCGTGACCTGGTACTTTTCGACAATGCTCCACCAGATGCCTGCGTCGGGGCGGGTGGGCAGGCCCTCGTACATGATGGTGGTCATGCCCGCAATCAGCGGGCCGTAAATGATGTAGCTGTGGCCCACCACCCAGCCGATATCACTGGTGGCAAAGAAGGTCTGGCCCGCCTTGCCATCAAAGATGTGCTTCATGCTGGCCGCCAGCGCCACGGTGTAGCCGCCGGTGTCGCGCTGCACGCCCTTGGGTTTGCCGGTGGTGCCGCTGGTGTAGAGGGTGTAGCTGGGTTCGGTCGATTCCAGCCATTCGCAGGGCACCTGCGCATCCAGGTGCAGCGTGCGCAGGGCCGACCAGTCGTGGTCGCGTCCGGCTTGCAGCGGCATGGGCGCCAGGCCCCGGTTGACCATCAGCACCGCCTGGGGCTTGTGCTTGGACAGGGCAATGGCCTCGTCCAGCAGCGGCTTGTAGGGCACGACCTTGCCGCCGCGCGAACCGGCATCGGCACTGACCACGGCCACCGGCTCGGCATCTTCAATGCGCGTGGCCAGCGAACCGGCCGCAAAACCGCCAAACACCACCGAATGCAGCGCACCAATGCGCACACAGGCCAGCATGGCAAAGGCGGCCTCGGCAATCATGGGCATGTAGATCAGGACGCGGTCGCCCTTCTTCACGCCCAGCGCTTGCAGGCTGGCGGCCATGCGCTGCACCTCGGCGTGCAGCTCGGCAAAGCTGTAGCTGCGTTCGGTGTTGGTTTCGGTGGAAATGGCCACCAGCGCCGCCTGGTCGGCGCGCTCGGCCAGGTGGCGATCGACGGCGTTGTGGCACAGGTTGGTGGTGCCGCCCACAAACCAGCGCGCAAACGGCGGGTTGCTGTAGTCGCAAATCTGCTGCGGCGGCGTTTGCCAGTCAATCAGGCGGGCCTGTTCGGCCCAGAAGGCATCGCGCTCGGTAATGGAACGTTGGTGAAAGTCGGCGTAGCTGGTCATGCAATGTCTCCGGGTTGCGCACACAGGTTTCAGCAATTTTTGAATTCATAATTATTCAGCCTGCGCTTGCGGGAACCTGACGCCCCACCGGCACAGCCTTCCGTCCAGGCCGAACAAATTAGAATCTGACCCCATTTTTGAGACGATTTCCTATGCAAACTGCTTTTCTTCGCTGGCCCCGTGTGGCCGCCACCTGGGTTCTGGTTGCGGCGCTGGCCGCTTGCGGCGGTGGCGATGGCGAAGACCCCGGGCCTGAGCAGCCCGTGGTGCCGGTCAACCCGGCGGGCGCGGGGCAATTGCAGAGCGCCACGCTGCTGGGCTCCATCGCGGCCACTGACATTGCCCAGGCCCTGCAAGCGCAGGACTCGCGCATCCCCGACCTGGTGCCACGCTACGACGTGCTGGCCTACCGGCTTGAATACACCACCTCCGATGTGAATGGCCAACCCATCCGTGCCTCGGGGCTGGTGGGCGTGCCTGCCAAGGCCGCAGGCGCCGCCAGCCCGGTGCTGAGCTACCAGCACGGCACGATTTTTCGGGACAGCGAGGCGCCCAGCAACAACGCCGTGGCCTCGGAGGTGGCGCTGGTGATGGCCTCGGTGGGCTACATCGTGCTGGCGCCCGATTACGTGGGCTACGGCGCCTCCAAGGGCGCGCCCCACCCTTATTTGCTCTCGGGCCCCTCCGCCGCAGCGGTGGTGGATTTTCTGACCGCCGCACAAACCTGGCGCCGCCAGCAGGGCGTGGCCGACAACGGCCAGCTCTTCATGACCGGCTACTCCGAAGGCGGCTACGTCACGCTGGCCGCGCACCGCGCCTTGCAGTGGGGCAACTCGCCGCACCTGCAAAACCTGCGCCAAGTGGTGGTGGGCGCAGGCCCCTACAACGTGCAGGCCACCATGGATGGCCTGGTGGACGTGGTGCGGCAGGAGAATAAAGTGGTGGGCGCGCTGATCAACCCCGGCTTTTTGCGCCACCTGGGTGGCAGCGCCCAGCGCGAAGTGCGCCGCGCACTGCTCAAGGCCCTGCTGCCCAACGACGCCGATGTGGTGATTGATGCCACCTTCATCGACAACTTCTTGTCAGACGACGTGCCCAACCTGAACCGCCTGAGCAACGTCCACCAGTGGCGCCCCACCTTGCCGGTGCGCTTCTACCACGGCAAGGACGACCGCACCGTGCCCTACGCCAGCGCAGCCAGCACCGTGCAAGCCATGCAGGCCCAGGGCGCCGGTGATCTGGTCAGCCTGAACGACTGCCCCGCCACCCCGGCAGGCCACCTTGAATGCGTGCCCTCGTTCCTGGACTTCATGCTGCGCCAGCTGGGGGCGCAGGCGCAGGGGCTGTAAAGGCGGCTTCAGCGCCAAAGTGGCGCAGTTTGGCGAACTGCGCCAGAACTGCGCCAAAATAGCGCCAGAAACACCCCAAACAGCGCCAAAAACTGCGCCAACACGGCCATGCCATACACCACAGACTTACTGAGCAGCATCCAGGCATCCCCACATGGATTGACGCTGGCCGAACTCCTGACCGAGCACCCCGGCGTGGCAAGGCGCACGGCACAGCGCCTGGTGGCAAAGCTGCTGGAGAGTGGCCAAATTTATGCGCTGGGTGAAGGCAGAGCCCGCCGTTATTTTGGCGCTGGCACCACCTTGGGCACAGGTGCGGCAGCCAGCCCCACCGACGTATTCCCCCCCTTCATTCCCCTGTCTGCTGACAGCCAGGACATCCTGGCCTATATCAATCAGCCCGCCCCAGCGCGCAAGCCCGTGGGCTACCAACATGAGTTTCTGGATGCCTACCAGCCCAATGCAACCTGGTATTTGTCGCAATCGCTGCGCCGCCAATTGCACAAAATGGGCAGAACCACCGACTTTGGCGCGCCTGCTGGCACCTATAGCCGTGCCATTCTGAACCGATTGCTGATCGATCTATCCTGGGCATCGAGCCACCTGGAAGGCAACACGTACTCCCGGCTCGACACACTTGAACTCATCGAGCACGGCAAGGCGGCCCAAGGCAAAGCCGCCCTTGAAACACAGATGATCCTGAACCACAAGAGGGCCATCGAGCTGCTGGTAGAAAACATCGACAGTGCCCAGTTCAACCGCTACACCTTGATGAACTTGCACAGCGCCCTGGCAGAAAACCTGCTGCCCAACCCCACCGATGAAGGGCGCATTCGCCAGCATGCCGTCGATATTGGCCAAAGCGTTTATCGCCCACTGTCTGCACCGCAGCAGATTGACAACGCACTGGATGCACTGCTGAGCAAAGCCAACCAGATTGGTGACCCGTTCGAGCAGTCTTTTTTCATGATGGTGCACTTGCCCTACTTGCAGCCGTTTGCAGACATCAACAAACGCACCGCGCGCCTGGCCAGCAATTTGCCACTGTTTCGCGCCAACCTCTGTCCGTTGACTTTTCTGGACGTGCCGGAACAGGCTTACAGCCGCGCCACCCTGGGCGTGTATGAAATGACCCGGGTAGAGCTGCTGCGCGACCTTTATGTATGGGCCTATGAACGATCGACGCAGGAATATCTGGCCATCCAGCAAAACCTGGCGGAACCCGATCCGCTGCGCCTGACCTGGCGCGACTTGATCAGACAAACCCTGCGCGAGGTCATCACCCAGCCCGAGCGCGATCCGCTCTCCAGCATTCAGCGCTGCGTAGCCGAGCACGTTCCAGCGGGCGAGCAGCCCGCCGTGCAGGCCCTGATGGTGGAAGAGCTGCGACGGCTGCACGAAGGCGTGCTGGCACGCTATGGTTTGCGGCCATCGGAGTACGCTGCGTGGAAAGTGCAGCGTAGGCATTGAAGCGGCCCACTCCTGAAGGCAGCACTGCGCCAGCAGATGCAGAGTGCCCCTCAAAATTGTGAAGAAAAACGGCTCCAGCCCTTGCGCAGCAAGCGCAAGCAGCTACGCTTTTTGAAGCAAATCAAACCCGGCTTTTGCGCCTTGCCAGCCCCGGCACGCCGCGAGGTACCCCATCAGCACCAGATACACCCGCCCCAGCGCGGGGTGGCTGGGCAAGCCTTTTCTGCTCACGAGCAACCACGTACCAATCGCAAAGCCGGAACCACCGCAGCGAGATACAGATAAGCCAGTTGCTCGTAAAGCATTTTTTACAACCCCAGAATTTGAACTACTTTTGTTGGCCTTTTGGCAAACGATGCATATTGCCCCCCTTTTTTCTCTACTTCAAATACAGCGCTAAATTCAATAACAACAGATTTATCGAATTCTTCCGTTGTTGAATTCCAGAGAACATCCAGAATAACGCCCCTGCCTTTGTAAAAAAACACATCTCCTTCCAGCGTTTTGAATTCCATTCCTGTGCTCTCATAAATATCACCAACAGCCCAGGTTGAAATCAGCCTCGCCCTCACTTTGACTCGTCCATTCGGCAGAAATAATCCATTACCAATTTCAAAATTTTTTGCGCTCAATGAATTCTCAGGAGATTCACCGAAAAATTTTTTCTTTGGGACTTTGCTTCCATTCAGAAAATAATAATTTTGAATATTTCCATCCCAGCTCCCTATGATATGAATTTTTTCAGCACCAAGCTTTGCCAAAGATTTTACAAACCATACCGGATTCTCTGATGTATAAGTATAAGAATCAATAGTTAACTTGCAACCATTTCTCCCCATCTTTTCGACATTGATCAATTCGTCTTTGTAGTCAATTTGATTGGCCACTGGATATATGGCATTCAGCGCCTGAGCAAGCTCATGATCGTTTTCAATCAAAGAATTTTTTAATTCCAACTCAGCCTGGGATGCAATTTTTTCATCGACAAAAGTTGCAATTACTCTGATCCTGGCCTCAATTGACATTGCAAATCCTTTAATTTTTCAAAAAATTTATTTATTTTGATTTACCGAACCACATGTCGGCTATAGGCCAAAAACAAGTCATCGCGCAGCCAACCCAAGGACTCGTAGAGGCGCTGGGCTTGGTGGTTCGTTCGCGCGGTGGTGAGATCCATGCGCACTTTGCCATCTGCTTGGGCTCGCGCCTGCGCTGCGCACAAGAGCATTCGACCCACGCCACCCTTGCGAGCGGCTGGCAACACGAACAGGTCATAGAGCGTGTAAATAGGTTGTGCCTCTACAGAGCAGAACGTCGGGTAAAGCTGGCAAAAGCCAACTAACCCATTTGTATCGGATTCAGCGACCAAAATCACAGATTCCTTTTTATCGATTCGCTCTCTGATAAATGTGTTTGCACGGGGCAGATCGGATGGCTGCTCATAGAACTGGCGATACAAGTCGAAGAGCTCAGCGACGGCATACGTGTCTGCACTCATGGCTTGCCTGATGGTAGTACGCATATATGCATCCATAAGCAAGTAGGTTCCCGGTGATCTTTGGTGCTTGTC
Source organism: Simplicispira sp. (assembly GCF_028687295.1). NCBI lineage: Bacteria > Pseudomonadati > Pseudomonadota > Betaproteobacteria > Burkholderiales > Comamonadaceae > Simplicispira > Simplicispira sp. Next base: position 5,266 of record NZ_JAQUAL010000060.1, on the reverse strand, counting down.
TATCAGTGGCACCAGCCTCTTGAAGTGCTCAGTGTTGCAATGCACGTCCAATGCTGCACGGTCAGGCCATTCCTCTATGAATACGAAGTGCCCAGGATCCTTTTGGTCGATGTAAAGATCGTACGACACGCACAGCGGTTCTTCTTTGGTTCTTGCCACAAGCTCTCGGTAAAGAGGCATGACATCCTGAATATGTTCAGGCTTGATGAAATCTTGAGCAATAACTTTTAGCATCTTGTGTATTTTATTATTCAGCCTAACGCCTGAATTAATCTGCGCTGCGAATCGGCATCGGCTTGAATTAATGGTTAGGAGCTGTCGCCGCAAGATGCCGCTCCCGCAACAACAGAAATAGCGGCAATGCCAATGAAGGGCCGACCATAAGACAAGATAACGGTAGCCACAAGCGACGCATTGCAAGCTTGCGCCCCTCAACAAGTAAGAACACAGCAACAACGATGCCTGAGATCAGAACATCAGCCCAAGCGAATGCGGCGATGTGGTTTGATGTGGCCTGCTGCAACAGAAGAGGCACATTAAGGCCATGTGCAGAAAGCCAGGGGACGAACTGCGAGAGGGGCAATGCCGCGCCAGCAATACAAAGAAGGATGTAGAAAATCTGCACGTTTTTTTCCTGCAAAGCTTAACGAACTGAGGTAAGCAGCAGCTGGAAGCTGTCCGCTTGAGCGCATTTTTAGCTGGCAACGCACCCTGTATCGTCATTCGTTTTATTTAAATGATAGCAAACAAGCCTGACTGCCAGTATTAAAGCTGGTGTGAGTGTAATCATAGGAATTACGGTAGGAATCCACGGCAAAATGCTTAAAGTCCCTATTATGGTTCCTGTAATAGGAATGGCTCTGTGAAGCTTTTTATCATAGGCCCATGCTATCCCCATAGCAATAAGAATTCCCCATGCACCTATTCCGATTATCCATGAGAATACTGCGAGAATACTGCCAATTTTTGATGAGTACGGCCAGCCAAAACCAAAGGCTGCGGGAGCAATCGTTAGTATTGCAGTCAAACTGAATGAAAATGAAACAGTCAGAAACGTATTCAGCAGCTTCAGTGTTTTATTTTTTTCTTCATAGCGACTAACGTTGAAATTAAGCTGCCCGCCGAAGGTGAGTCGACTTGATTGCCAGGTTAGACACGACGGCTAAGACCATAGTAAAAGATCCATGCCACTCCGATGTAAACAAATGGATATGCAGCAACATAGATAATTAGCGAGAAGTATGCTGATGCAATATTTTCTGCAAAAAATAGGGCAAGGACTAGAGATACGATTAATAATACGGTATATATTAATAGCACAAAGTAAGCACATACAGTTGCACTAGAGCGTGTTATGAACTTTGAAAAATTCTCTTTTGTGATAAGCACTTACGCACGTTTTTTCAAAAGTGGAAATCGTGGAATTCTTCAATAAAATCAATGACTTGCACAGAAGTTCATAACACGCTCTAAATAATATTGTGCAATACCGAGCAGGTAGTCGCAACTCTCCAGACAAGAGTTTTTTTGGTATCTGGTACAGGCGAAATATTGCAAGCCCGAAGACAAGCGGAAAAATAATCACCGGCAGCAAAAACATCTTGAGGCGACTAACGAATTAAGGTAAGCGGCGGCTAGAAGCATCCCATTACACACAAGTCTGCTGAGCATTCCTGCAATGTGGAAAAAGGCCACAATCCGCCTAAAAATTAGGCAGATTGAGCGGTTTTTACGTACTTTTGGCAGGTGCAGAAGCTGTTTGGTAGCCGCTTGCCCTCACGCAATTTTTGCCTAACCCGTTGTTTTCAAAAGAGAAAAAACTTGTGTGTAATGGGATGGGCTAGAAGCCGTCCGCTTGAGCGCATTGTTAGATTAGAAAAGTAAAAATTACATAACTCATTGTAAATAAGAAAATGGGCGCAATGAGAATATTGAATAATGAATTAACGATTATTTTTCCATTTCTCTCTGATAGACTCACTGAATCCCCCATTTTATAGATATAAACCAATAATCCATTGTCAGCCTCAAATTTGCAGGTAACTCCACTCGAATTCTTGTAAGAAATTTCTATAAGTGTTGATTCGGCCGCACCAGTAAGGGTTCTTTTTCGAGTGATGAAATTAGTGACTACACCAGAAACCCTGCTACCTGTAAATAATAGGTGCAATCTATAAAATAATAAAGCTATGGCAAGTACAACTAAGGAGCAGCTTAAGATTATGAAGTACCAATACATATCCTTCTCTTGCGAAAGTAGGAATTAGTTATGTGTGCGCCTAACGCCTTGAATTCAGCCGCAGCGCAGCGGTCGGCTGCGACGAGTTGTTAGACCAGAAAGCCCAAATGACTATACCTTCTTTTTACGCTTAAATCGCAAAAAAATGCCAAAAGCTATAAGTAGAAAAATGGCGGAAAGGACAAACTGACCAAGGACAGCGACAACTGCTGCACTTGAAATTAGGCCAATGCGGACAGCGACTTCAGCCATGTCAATGAGCCAAAGCCAATTCGATGATCCATCATTCTTTTTCATAGGCTAACGCCCTGAGTTCAGCCGCTGCCGTAAGGCGGTCGGCTGTGACGAACTGTTAGCCCTGATGGATTGATTTGCAATTTTCATTTGCACCACTGCTGTTCGCATGGGACGCCATCATTGTTCCCGTCCATTTTTGTGCCAGGGCAATTTTTAAGAAAAAAGGTGGCTTCTTCGCAAGAAGTCATTTGAGAGCAATGGGTTCGGCCATCACATTGGAATTTTGGCGTTATATCAATATTTCGATTGCGCCTAGAAGAGTTATTTGAAATATCAATCTCTTGGGGTATCCCTTGAAATTGTTGGGCTGCGCGCTGAGATTGATATTTTTCATAGCCCTTCCAAGCGCTAAAGGCGAGTAGGGCAACGAGAAGGATGCGAAACACACTCTCTCCTATTAATTGGCTAACGGTAGAGTTTAGCGGCTGCCGTAGGCAGTCCACTACAACGAAAGGTTAGGAATTTTGTCGTCCTCTGATTTTTAAATGTTTTGCCACTTTATTTTCTAAGTTTTGAAAAATCAAAACCATCAACGATTCATGCATTTTTTGGATTTCACTTCTGGTATAGAAACCAAAAAAACGACCATGAGACTCAATTCCAGTCGGAATGTGTGTCATTGTTACGCACTTATTTGTCATATTGAAATTCCTAGATTGGGATAGGCTGCTTCGATAACCAAGCCCGTTAGGGTTTCTAGCGTGCTTTTGATCTGGAGTAATGACAACGTCGAATGGATCTGAGTCACGCCAATACAAGGACGTGCTCCATGTTGTTTCTTTCGGTTCTAAATGCCATTTATTAATTTTTGCCATAAATATAACTGAAACCTAACGAACTAAGGTAAGCGGCAGCTGGAAGCTGTCCGCTTGAGCGAATGGTTAGGCTGCACGCACCTTAATCAAGGTACGACTCGTTGGCTGATACAACTCGGCCACCTTGCGCTCTAACCACACACATATGCCTAGAAAACGGCGACAGCCCGACGTATGTGATGTAAAGCATATCCACGCCGTCTGCCTTGAACCAGCGGCTTTGGAATTCGCTTGCTCCATCAGCAAGTGCACGCGGACGCAAGTCTTCGGTCGAATCGCCGAGATGAATGGACGAACACATAGCGGATGCTTTGCGAGTGGCCGACCGCTCGGCATAGCTGCCGTAGCCGAGAAACAAACTGAACACGACCACAATCGCAACGATGATCTTGGCTAAACCTACAAGGAGACGCTTCAACCACCTAGGCATTTTCGTGTGCGCCCTAACGGGCGAGGTAAGCCGACCGCCGAAGGCGGGTCGGCTTGACCGAAATGTTAGAGCAAGAAGCCAAAACCGATAACTTGGATTTGGCGACGGGCACGAACTGCGAAAAAGCGCAGCGCCACCGAGGCGGCACAGCACTACGAAAACAATAGCTGCTTGCGCTTGCTACACAAGGGCCATAGGCCAAAAAAAGCACAAACCAGCGTAACGCCACCAGGCGAAGCCCAGAGAAACGACAAACCCAGCGCTGAACAACGCTTGAGAAATTGAATGCCGTTTTAAAAAGCATGGGCGAAATAAAGATGGGTTTCAGTGGTACTAACGGACTAGGTAAGCCGCCCGCAGTATGCGGGTCGGCTTGAGCGAATGGTTAGAACAGTATTCATAAGCTGGAAAATACGAAGAAGTATGCGGCACCGAACAGCATCATTGCTAGCAACCATTTTGGCGTGTTTTCAGGGGTATCTATCCCAGCACCGTTTCCAATTGCGCAAAAAATACCAAGTATGAAATAAAAAAATGCCTGAATACCTAGAAGAAGAAAATTTGGAAGAATTGCACCTAAAAATGCTCCAGCAGTGATGCCTGCTATAGCTATTCGACTTAAATCTACAGAAAAATGAAGGGCGTATCTGAGAAATATTCCGACGAGAAGTACGGCACTTGAGCCGAGTAGCGCTCCTAGTAAAGAAAGTGCTCCTCTATGCCAGAACTCATCTGCAATACGGGATGTGCTGTGGCGCATGTTTTGCTCTAACGTTTGAGATCAGGGGCACCGACCGCAGGGAGAGAAGCCCGCTTGCGGGCTGTCCCCTGGATCGAATTGTTAGACGGTTTTTGCATCGGTTTCGCCAAGATTCTGTGGAATTGAAAACTGCTTTGTTGGGAAGAATTCTCCGCTCTCCAGCAAGCGCCTTGGATTTGACTAGAGCGTGTTATGAACTTTGAAAAATTCTCTTTTGTGATAAGCACTTACGCACGTTTTTTCAAAAGTGGAAATCGTGGAATTCTTCAATAAAATCAATGACTTGCACAGAAGTTCATAACACGCTCTAGCCTCCATGTAAGCTTTGTCCCACAGTGAGGGCAATCGTGTTTCATTTATTGCTAACGTGGAGCTAAGGGGCTGCGCGCTTTTGTGCAGTCCCGCTTGAGCGTAGGGTTAGGCTTTTTTTTCGGAGAGCCAAGCTATCACCTCAACAACGTTTCTATCAGGTGGAAATACAGGATAAAAGCATTTTTTTATCACTCCATCTTTAAGAATTAGCGTCAGTCTTTTGATCAATTTTGAACCGCCAACTTCAAGCATAGGTAATTTTAAAGCTGAAGAAAAAGAATTTTTTTCATCGCTCAAAAGCGGATAAGGCAACCCCAAACGATTAGATGCTTCCTTTTGTGCCTCCGATTTTTGAGTGCTTATGCCGTAAATGCCTATGCTATTACGTTTGAGTTCAGCGTAATTGTCACGAT
>NZ_JAQUAL010000059.1:0-18537 GCF_028687295.1 Simplicispira sp. | reverse complement strand
ACGTTGACTCCCGCTGCAATCATCTGCTCCAGCAAGACCGGGTCGCTGGAAGCGGGGCCCAAGGTGGCAACGATTTTGGTAGCGCGGCGTAACGTCATGAAAAACCTCGTATGTAATTGAATTTCAATTTTCACACGAAATCAGTTACACACCGACGACCTACACAACAAGTGAAGGCGGGCATGGGCCGAACACCCCGGACGCGCCCGAAACACCCGTAAAAAAGGCCATCACGATGGATGGCCTGGGTTGGTATCTGGCGCCCACCGGGCCAGAAAAAGCGTCAGCGCGGCACCTGCAACAGGCGTTGCACATCCCTGTCGTTGGGCAAAGCGTAGTCGTGGCCACGCACGATGCGGCTGTCTTCGGTGCGCACGAGCTTGAGGCTCACATACGTGAAGCTGGCGGCGGCCGAGTAGGTCCCCACCAGCACCATGGAGGCATTGTGGCTGCGAGCGATGTCCTTGATTTCACGCGAGAGCAGCAACTCGCCCGCGCCTTCTTTGACGAACACATCGCCACGCAGCTTGATTTCTTTCACGTTGAAACCGGCAGCTGCCATGTGCGAAGCGTATTGCTCGGACAAAGTGCGGCCCAGCGGTGCAGAACGGCTCAGATCATTGACGTTGACCACTGTAGCGACCAGCACCGGGCCGCCACCCAAGGCGCTCATATCAAAGCCATCGGTCAAGCGGGCAATGGCCTCACGGCTGCTTTGCAGGAACGGACTGGCGGCAGCTTCCTGGTAGGTAGGCTCCACGCGCACCGGCGCTGCATTGTTGGCACAGCCTGCCAACACGGTAGCGGTCAGCGCCGCCAGAAGGGCAAAGGATTTCATTGCGAGACCACCTTCATGTTGACGTTTCTGTACGAGGGACGCAGGAACAAAGGCGTGTCTGCATTTTCAAGGTAATACACATCGGTTTTACGCACCAGGTATTGCCCACCCCGGCTGACCGTGGTGGTCAAAATCATTTCGGTATTGGTAGGCCCACCAGAATTAATGCTGGCTCCATAGTCGGCAGCCGCAGACAAACCCAGTACACCCAGGAGTTGAGCATCAAGGTGCTCGTGGCGCAGCCCGTAAGCGGCCATGAGGCCTCCAGCAATCATGGTGTACTGGCCAGGAACGAAATGGGGGCGATCGCTGTTATGGCGCACCAACTGGGTGTGGTAGGTCACATCCAGCGCCTGGCCCGGGGCTTGCTGCACGGAGGCGCCGCTTTGCACCAGCTGGGTGATCAGAAACTCACGGAACGCCAGGTCGAAAGAACTGGGGCTGACAGGCAATGCCACATGCAAGGGTGTGCCTGGGGGCATACCGGCCTTGTCAAGTGAACCCAGCGTCTGGGCTACCACATCGCGCGAAAGCAGTTCCCAATGGCCAGCAGAGCGCACCTTGGGCTGAACCGTCAGCTCAAAATTCTCTGCGAGGGGGATTGGCGATTTAGCAGCGCACCCCGTCAAAACAGCCACAGCACCTGCCAACAAGGCGGCACCGATTGCTTTTGCAAACACCATGATTTCCCTCCTCCATATTGGGACGGCGGGATTTGAGAAACAGCACCCGTCCGATTCAAAAATAATTCTGGTCGTTAACCACGACAAAAACAAGAAAAAGGTAGTTCAAATATGCACGAATGCATGCTTCTTGTTGTTTTTGTCACATTGCGGGCAATGCTCAGGATGCAGCAACCTCTGTAGCGCGTTTTTGCAGAATTTCAAACGCAGGCAATGTTTTGCCTTCCAGCACTTCCAGAAATGCGCCCCCGCCGGTGGAGATATAACCCACCTGCTTTTCAATTCCGTATTTGGCGATGGCCGCCAATGTGTCGCCACCGCCCGCAATACTGAAAGCCTGTGATGCGGCAATGGCATGGGCAATCGTGCGGGTGCCGTTCTCAAACGCGGCAAACTCGAACACACCTACCGGGCCGTTCCAGACGATGGTGCCTGCAGCCTTGAGCTGGTCTGCGAGTTTCTGGGCCGTTTCAGGCCCGATATCGAGGATCAGATCATCATCGGCCACGTCGGCAGCGGCCTTGACGGTGGCGGGCGCGTCGGCCGCAAAGGTCTTGGCCACCACCACGTCGGTGGGAATCGGCACCTCGGCGCCACGCGCCTTCATGGCGTCCATCACGGCACGGGCCTCGGCCAGCAAGGCGGGCTCGGCCAGGCTTTTACCGATGGGCAAACCAGCCGCCAGCATGAAGGTGTTGGCAATGCCGCCGCCTACGATGAGTTGATCGACCTTATCGGCCAGGCTTTGCAAAATCGTCAGTTTGGTGCTGACCTTGCTGCCAGCCACTATGGCGGCCAGCGGGCGCTGGGGCTGTGCCAGTGCTTTGGTCAGGGCGTCAATCTCGGCCGACAGCAGCGGGCCAGCGCAAGCGACGGGGGCAAACTGGGCGATGCCGTAGGTGGTGCCTTCAGCGCGGTGGGCGGTGCCAAAGGCATCGTTGACGAAGATGTCGCACAGCGCGGCCAGCTTGCGTGCCAGGTCTTCTTTGTTCTTTTTCTCGCCCACGTTGAGGCGGCAGTTTTCCAGCAGTACCACCTGGCCGGGTTGCACCTGCACGCCGTCCACCCAGTCAGCGACCAGTGGCACGTCACGGCCCAGCAATTCCGACAAGCGTGCAGCCACGGGCGCCAGCGAGTCTTCTGGCTTGAATTCGCCCTCAGTGGGACGACCCAGATGGCTGGTGACCATCACGGCAGCGCCCGCATCCAGCGCCAGCTGAATGCAAGGGATAGAGGCACGGATGCGCGTGTCTTCGGTGATGCGGCCGGCATCGTCTTGCGGCACGTTCAGGTCGGCACGGATAAACACGCGTTGGCCACGGGCTTGGCCTTGGGCACACAGGTCAGAGAAGCGAAGGATTTTCATGGCGGCAATGTCTGCAAACGGGCTGTTGGAAGCGGGCCACATTGTAGGCGCGCCCTACCCGCCGCCAGACCGCCGCCAGCGCAGCCGTTACCAGCCCCCGACGATGTGCAGCGGCAGGTACACCGCCATGCCCACGGCAATCGTGCCCAGGATGCCGCGGCGCCAAAAGTAGTACAGCGCAGCGCACAGCACGGCGGGCAGGCGGGCATCCCACCACGTAGTAATCAGCTGCCCATGGCTCATGACAATCTCGGGGGCAATCACTGCCGTCAGGGCGGCCAGCGGTGCGTATTTCAGGCCGCGCTTGAGCCAGCCGGGCAGGGGCATCTCGCGCTCCGGGATCATGAAAAAAGAGCGCGTCAGCACCGTGATGGCCGCCAGACCCAGAACCACCAATGCAGACTCGATCCAGGAGGCATCCATCACTGCGGCTCCTCGGGCTGGGGCACTTTGGCGGGCGGCGGCAAAGGGGTGCGACTGCGCTCCAGCGCCTCCATGCCCAGGCCCACAGCCACAGCGGCGGCAATGGCCACCAGAATGTTGAGTTTGAGTGGCAGTGCAAATGCGGCAATGGCTGCTGTGGCCGCCACTCCGGCAGCCAGCCAGGTCGCACGGTCAAACAGCATGGACAGCAAGATGCCCAGCAGCGCCAGCACCCCGGCGAATCCCAGCCCCCACGACAACGGCACCACGTTGGCCAGCAAAATGCCAGCAATCGATGGCACCTGCCAGGCTATCCAGTTGGTGGATGCAGCGCCCCAGAAGTAGGGCACCTGCTCGGCCTGCACCTGGGGCTGCGGGTAGCGCTTCATGAAGGCGACAAAAATCACGTCGCCACTGAAATAGCCGATGGCCAGGCGCTGGCGCAGTGGCAGATGCTGAAAATAGCTGCGCCACAGGCTGCTGAAAATGACGAAGCGCAGGTTCACACACGCTGCCGTCAGCCAGACCACCCACAGCGGTGCGCCCACGGCCAGCAGCGGCATCACCGCCAGCTGGGCACTGCCCGCATACACCAGCAACGACATGATGATGGCCAGGGGCACGGACATGCCGCTCTTGACCATGGCCACCCCCGTGACCAGGCCCCAGGCCCCCACACCGACAGCTGCGCTGCCCATGTCGGCCACGCCCCGGCGGTACGCCGGGTGAACCACGGTGGCGCGCAGGGCCTGCCAGGCCTGTACCCAGGCGCTAGTGGTGGGCATCCGCCTCGGGGCCAGCCCCCAGCACCATGCCTGGCTCCAGCGCAAAGCCACGCAGAAAATCAGCGGCGGCCAGGCGCTTGCCACCGGCGCGCTGCAACGTGGTCAGGCGCAGTGCGCCATCACCACAGGCCACCGTGACGCCCGCAGAATCTACAGACAAAATTTGGCCTGAAGCCGCGCCAGATGGGCGCGAGCAGCTATCAATTTCATTGCACCACAGCTTGATGACCTCACCACCCAGCACGGTGGAAGCCCCCGGAAACGGATCAAAAGCACGGATACGTTGGCCAATCACCGTCGCGGGCAAAGACCAATCCACAGCGCTCTCGGCCTTTTCGATCTTGTGCGCGTAGGTCACACCCTGCGCGGGCTGGGGCGTGGCGTGCAGCTGGCCGCTGGCGACTTGCTCCAGGGCGCGCACGATCAGATCGGCACCCAGCGCCGCCAGGCGGTCGTGCAACAGCGCGGTAGTGTCGGTGGGGGCGATGGCCAGGCGCTCCATGAGCAGCATGTCGCCGGTGTCCAGGCCCGCGTCCATCTGCATGATGGTGACGCCGGTTTCGGCATCGCCCGCCTCGATGGCGCGGTGGATGGGCGCGGCGCCGCGCCAGCGCGGCAGCAGGCTGGCGTGGATGTTCAGGCAACCGTGGGGGGGCAACTCCAGCGTCCAGGTTGGCAGGATCAGGCCGTAAGCGGCCACCACCATCACATCGGCCTGTGCGGCCTCCAGGGCGGCGCGCGCCTCAGCGGCGTCTTGCGGGTATTTGCCATCCAGGCGCAGGCTGCGTGGCTGCGCCACGGGGATGCCGTGCTCCAGAGCGCACTGCTTGACCGGCGATGCCTGCAATTTCATGCCCCGGCCCGCTGGGCGGTCGGGCTGGGTCAGCACCAGGGGCACGGTGAACCCGGCATTGATCAGGCGCTGCAAGGCCACGCGGGCAAATTCCGGGGTGCCGGCAAAAACGACTCTCATGCAAGGGCTGCACACAGGCAGAAAAAAGAAACGCGAAACATCAGCGGTAGTGGTCGCCAGCGGCAGGGTCGTCGGTAAAGACCACCTCGTGGGCGATGCCCGCCGCATCGAAATGAATGTGGGCCAACCGGTAGCGGTCAAACTCCCGGAAGCGGTAAACCCAGACGGCGGTCTTGCCCGATGGGTCTGCGCCGCTGGTCTGGGTGGTTTGCTTGGCGGGCGGGCCCAGGGCGCGCAGCACATCGGCAGCGCGCTGGCCACCTTGGGCAACCGCCGCCAGGTGCTGCGCCGTGTGCACGGACTCCACGCGCAGCAGGCGGCCATTGGCGTCAAAGTCCAGCGCCTGCAACTGCGAGCCGTCGCGCTGGGTGCTGTAGAACAGCCGCTTGCCGCCGGGCAGGTCGTAGGCGGCACGCGGCTCACCCCAACGCACCGCCACATCGTCTTGCGACATGCCGGGGGCAACGCCGCCACCGGGCATTGCACAAGCGGCCAGCACCGACGCCGCAGCCAACAGCGCAACCACAGCGCCGGTACGGCGCGCTGGCCACCGCGCCGTCATTCGCGCGCCTCGCGCTGGCGCTTGAGCATCTTGGACTTGACGCGGTTGCGCTTGAGGGGCGAGAGGTATTCGACAAACACCTTGCCCAGCAGGTGGTCCAGCTCGTGCTGTACACACACCGCCAGCAGCCCCTCGGCTTCGATCACGCGCGAAGTGCCCTCGGCGTCCAGCGCACGCACATGGACGGCCACTGCACGCTGCACTCCGTCGTAAATGCCCGGCACCGACAGGCATCCCTCGTCGCCGACCACGGTTTCCGGGCTGGCCCAGACGATCTCGGGATTGATCAGCACTTGGGGCTGGTCGCGCTCTTCAGAAACGTCGATCACCACCACACGTTCGTGGACATCAATCTGCGTGGCGGCCAGACCGATGCCGTGGGCGTCGTACATGGTGTCGAGCATGTCGGCCACCAACTGGCGCACGCGCGCATCCACCACAGCGACCGGGCGCGCCACGGTGTGCAAACGGGCATCGGGATAACAAAGAATGGGGAGAATGGCCATTGCATCAGGGGAGAATATTTCGTCATTTTCGCCACTTTTGCTGCACCACGGCACAGGCTCGGCCAATAATCGTTGCCCAATCAAGGGCTTGGACTGAGAATCTCGGCCGATGTGTAACGTATTTCTGCCGCTTCTTCCCCCGCTCGGGCGCAAGGCGGTGCCAGCGAGGGAGCGCATTAGCGATGCATGACGACCAAACCAACAACACAGCCCTCCACCGCCTGCGGCGCACGGCACTGGGCGCCCTCACGGCCATAACCACCGCCCTGCTGTGTATGTCGGCACAAGCCCAAAACGCTCCGGTCACCGGCAGCCAACGCGCAACGGCCCAGCAAGTAGCACAACAGGGCGTGCCGCTGGCAGAGCTGGCTCCCAACGCCCCCGACACCTATGTGGTCAAGCGCGGCGATACGCTGTGGGGCATCTCGGGCATTTACCTGCTGCGTCCCTGGCGCTGGCCCGAGCTGTGGGGCATGAACCTGCAAGACATTGCCAACCCCCACCTCATCTTCCCCGGCCAGACGCTGTACCTGGACAAGCAAGGCGGCTATGCCCGCCTGCGCACCCGCCCCAACGACAACAGCGAGCCCGCCACCGTGCGCGTTTCCCCGCGCACCCGCAGCGACAGCCTGGCCAACAGCGCACTGCCCACCCTCAAACCCCACCTGATTGAGCCCTTCCTGGTCGAACCCATGGTGGTGGACGAGCAGACCCTGCTGCGCGCACCGCGCATTGTCGCCACCACCGAAGACCGCGTGCTGATGAGCGCTGGCGACCGCGCCTACGCCCGCAGCGATGTCTCCAACCCCTTGCGCGCTGAACCTGGCGAGCCGCGCCAATACCGGGTGTTTCGCGATGCCGTGCCCTTGAAAGACCCCGGCACGGGCGAAATCCTGGGCTACGAAGCACAGTACCTGGGCAAAGCAGAATTGGTCCATGGTGAATCGGTTGCCGTAACGCCTGACGGCAAAGGCGGCAGCACGGCAGACCATGTCCCGGCCACGGTGGACATCACCGCCACACGCGAAGAAATCCGCGCGGGCGACCGGCTGCTGCCTGCGCCCGAACGCACCTTTATCAGCTACACCCCGCACGCCCCCGAAGGCGATGTAGAGGCCCGGGTAGTCTCGATCTACGGCTCCGCTTTTGCCAATGCGGCACAAAACCAGGTCATTGCCATCAACATGGGAGAAGACGATGGCATACAAAGCGGCCATGTGCTCAACCTCATGACCCAGGGCGACCGCATCAAAGACACCACAGCCGATGCCCGGGACATGATCAAGCTGCCCAGTGAAAGCAACGGCATGGCCATGGTGTTTCGCACCTTCGACCGCATCTCGTACGCACTGATCCTGGATGTGCGCACCACCGTGCGCGTGGGCGACCGACTCATCACCCCCCGCTGAACCCCGGTGGTGCCAGCGTCCATGGAACGCGATGAACTCACTGCCTGGCTGCGACTGATCCTGACGCCTGGCGTTGGCAATGCCACCGCACGCCGCCTGCTGGCAGCCTTCGGACTGCCGCAACACATCTTCACGCAGCCGCGTGCCGCACTGGAAAACTGCGCCAGTGCGGCGCAATGCAAAGCGCTGCACAGCATTCCGCCCACCCTGCAAGAGCAGCTCGATACCACCTGGCATTGGCTGCACGGCACATCGCCCGGCGGCCCTGTGCGCGCCATTGCGCCGCTGGGCCACCCGCTGTACCCAAGCGCCCTGCTCGATACGGCCGACCCGCCCCTGTTGCTGTACCTGCTGGGGCCAGAGCGCTTTCTCAACCCCAACGCCCCCGCACTCAGTGCAGCGCACTGCATTGCCATCGTGGGCAGCCGCAACCCGACAGCCCAGGGGCAAACCAACGCCAAAGCCTTTGCCCAGGCCTTGCGCGCCAGCGGACTGACGATTGTGTCCGGCCTGGCTTTGGGCGTAGATGCCGCAGCCCATGAAGGCGCGCTGGCCGACGCCACCGGAGACAGCGCCACGCCCGCCACCATTGCCGTGGTGGGAACAGGCCTGGATCGCGTCTACCCCAGTCGCCACCGGGAGCTGGCACACCGGATTGCCGCCCACGGCCTGTTGATGAGCGAATACCCGCTGGGCACACCGCCCCTGGCCGCCAACTTCCCCAAACGCAACCGCATCATTTCCGGCTTGTCGCAGGGCACGCTGGTGGTAGAGGCCGCACCGGCTTCGGGCTCGCTGATCACCGCCCGCATGGCGGCAGAGCAAGGTCGCGAAGTATTTGCCATTCCGGGCTCCATCCACGCACCCCAATCGCGCGGCTGCCATGCACTGATACGGCAGGGCGCCAAACTGGTCGAATCTGCCCAGGATGTACTGGAGGAGTTGCATCTGCCCGCAGCCCCCGGCTCCCGCACAGACGCAAAACCCGGCACCGATGTCGGTATAGATAACAGCGTCACCATCGAGAGCACCGCTGCCTGCGAATCGCCCTTGCTGACGGCACTGGGCTTTGATCCGGTCGGACTGGACACGCTGGTAGCGCGCACCGGGCTGGATACAGCCACCTTGCTGGTGCAATTGCTGGAGCTGGAACTGGACGGTGTGGTGGCACGCCTGCCCGGCGGCCTGTTCCAGCGCACAGCCCAGGCCTGAGCGGGGTCAGTTCAGCAAGCGCTCCGGGTTGGCGTCGATTTTTGCCAAGGCATCGCGCGCAGCGCGCACCGTGAGGCCTTCTTCTTCCTGGGCCACGATCAAGCCTGCCTGCAAATACGCCGCCAGACGGCGCAGCTGGATCAGGTAGCTGCTGCCATCGACTGCGGCAAACAAATGCAGCTGTTTACGCTGGCTTTGCCAGACGTACTGCACCTGGGCACGGGCACCGTTGTGGTCCAGAGTGAACCAGGTGCCGAGCTGCAACTCACGGGCCCAGTCCAGCATGGCCTCCTCGACCGGCGTACCGTTGTCTGCCACGACATGGATGGCCGAGGCATCAATGCCCAGCATCATTTCGATGGATTCGGCATCCAGGGGCAAATCACCCAGCACGGCATCGTCGATGAAATCTTCCAGATTGGCCAAGCGCCGTGCCATGGCATCGATATGCTCACGTGGAATGGCCGCTGTCTTGGACAAGAACGCCTCCGCCAGAGTGTCGGTCAGTGCCTTGACTTGTACGTCTTGCGCGGCCCCCTGCACGCCCAGCAGGTTCAACCCCTGGCGCAAGCGCTGTAGCAAGCCAGGCAGGCTCTGGATCACCTGCGCACGGTCGCTGCGGTGGGGCTTGGCACTGGCGGCCCACACCAGATCGGCCGCCGTTTGCTTGAACGCCAGGGTGTCAGCATGCTGCGCACCTTCGCGCACCGCAGACAGCGCCAGTACCTCGGCCCAGGTCTTGAACAGGAAGTCGCGGATCTCGTCGCGCACCGGCATGTCTTTGAGCATGGTGCGCAACTCGATGGTGTACTGAATGGCCAAGGTCTCTTTTTGCTCGACCTGCTGCGCCACACTGACCACCCGCGAGGTGGACTGTTTTTGCGTCAGGAACTGGGCCAGGAACTTCTCAAATTCGTCGTGAACCAGCTGGAAAACCCGGCGCCCAGTCTCGGGGTATTGCTCAATTACCTGCACCACGCGGCGAATTTCAGCCTCCAGCGCACTGCCACCAATCGAGGTGGCATCAAAACCCATCACGCAAGCGCCCATGCGGTCAATCAGTTGACGCGCCGGGTGGTTGAGGTTGCTGAAAAATTCCGGTTCAGCCAGTGCCACGCGCAAAACAGGCACCTGCAAACGGGCAAACCAGACCCGCACTACCGGTGGAATACGATCTTCAGAAAGAATGCTCTGGAACATGAGCGCCACCACTTCAATGATGGCTTTTTCGCTGTCGGTACCAGCCTTCTTTTTCAGCTCCGCTGAGCGGTCGCGCACCGCACCCACCAGTTGCACGACAGCAGCGGGGCTGACATCCTGCACCAGCGCGCCCACCGTGCTGTAGTAGGTCTCGGCCTGAACACGCTGCTCGGCCAGCGCATGCGCCAATGCCGCAGAGGCAGGCGGCGCCTGCACTGCGCTGGTACCCGATGCCCCCATGGCCCCCATGCCGGTAGCCGAAGACACCGGCACCAGCCCTGTCCCCATGGCGCCCAGACCGCCAATGGCACTGAGGCCACCAACGCCAACCAGCGCAGGCTGCGCCATCAAACGGCGCAACTGCCCCATGACACCATAGGCACGCTGGCGTGCGCGGGCCAAGGGCGTCAGGGCAGGCAACGGTGCCATGCCCGTTGCAGGCCGCGCCGCTGGTGCCGCATCAGTGCTGACCGGGCCCAGCGCAGACTCAGTCCCCAGACCACGGGCGGCAGACAGCGCGCCCTGAGACTGCTCCAGCGCCTGCGAAACCAGACTGCCCGATACCGTTCCCACGCCTGTGGCGCCCCCAGCGGGTCGGCTGACGCGCAAACGCACATCCTGGGGCGCAACGCCCTGCCCGCCCAGAAAATCGTTACAGGCTTGGTAGGCCGCTTGCACGCGCTCCGCGAGTGCGCGCTGCAACGGGTCGATGACCGTTTGCAAATTGGCACGCGGCAAGCCCACCTCCACCCACCGCTCGACCAACAACAGACTGAGGGTTTCGGGCCGCAAGATATCGTTGCGGCCCAGCTCCTGCCCTTCCAGCCTTTGCACGCGCAGGCGCAGCGCATCAAAGTGGGTGCTGACAGCCTCCAGAACGGTGAGAGCCATGCGCGAGGCAACGATCTTGTTCTCCACCACATCGTCACTGAGCAGCTCCAGGCTGGCACCGGACAAAGAGGCTGAACGCGAGGCACTGGCTTGCGGGCCCAGCGCTTGCTGCAAGGCGCGCTGGGTGGCACTGACCCACTCCGCCCGGTGCTGGCCATACAGCTGCCAGGCATCACGCCGGCTTTGCATCTCGCGCTGCGTGCCCGTCTGGCCCATGAGCGCAGTCAGAAACTCCAGCACCGCTTTATCGATGTCTGCCAGGCTCGCGCTCAGGGCTGCTACGAATTGCTGACGCACCTGGTGCGCCAGACTCTGCTGCGTGCGGGGCGTGACGGGGTTGTGCATGGCGGCCCAGTGCTAGTGCAAAAGAATGCCTTCCAGGTCAGACCGTGGCGCCTGCGTTGGGATCGTTGGGATCGCCGTCTTGGCGCACCGTCTTGACCAGATCTTCACGTTTGACGCCCAACCACATCGCAATGGCAGCAGCCACAAACACCGAAGAGTAAATCCCGAACAGGATACCGACCGTAAGCGCCAGCGCAAAGTAATGCAGGCTGGGGCCACCAAAGAAGAACATGGCCAGCACCATGGCCTCGGTGGAGGCATGGGTAATGATGGTGCGGCTCATGGTGCTGGTGATGGCGTGGTCAATCACCTCGTGCGTGTTCATCTTGCGGTAGCGCCGGAAAGCCTCGCGGATCCGGTCAAAAATCACCACCGACTCGTTGACCGAATAGCCCAGCACTGCCAGTACCGCCGCCAGCACCGAGAGCGAAAACTCCCACTGGAAGAAGGCAAAAAATCCCAGGATGATCACCACGTCATGCAGGTTGGCAATGATGGCCGCCACGCCAAACTTCCATTCAAAGCGGAAGGCCAGGTAAATGACGATGCCCAGCACCACCATGCCCAGTGCCATCAAGCCACCGTACAGCAGTTCCTCGCCGACCTGCGGGCCCACAAACTCGGTGCGGCGCAGCGTCACCTCCGGGTCAGCCGCCTTGAGGGCACCCAACACCTGTTCGCTTTGCTGGGCCGAGGTCACGCCCTTTTGCACTGGCAGGCGGATCATCACATCGCGCGCAGTGCCAAAGTTTTGCACCTGCACATCGGGGTAGCCCAGCTTGGAGACTGTCTCGCGCACCTTGGCCAGCTCGGCGGGCTGGCTGTAGGCCACCTCCATCACCGTGCCGCCGGTAAATTCCACCGACAGGTGCAAGCCGCGCGAAAACAGGAAGAACACCGCCAGCGCAAAGGTAATGAAAGAGATCGCGTTGAACACCAACGCGTGCTTCATGAAAGGGATGTCTTTTTTGATACGGAAGAATTCCATGGTCTTCCTCCTTTAGTTGGTCTTGGCCACGGCGGTGTCGGCGTCTGGTTTCCAGACCTGGCCGATGGACACGCTCTTGAGCTTCTTCTTGCCGCCATACCAGAGGTTGACCAGCCCGCGCGAAAAGAACACCGCTGAGAACATGCTGGTCAAAATACCGATGCAGTGCACCACGGCAAAGCCGCGTACCGGCCCCGAGCCAAAGGCCAGCAGTGCCAGGCCGGCAATCAACGTGGTCACGTTGGAGTCCAGGATGGTGGCCCAGGCGCGCTCGTAGCCCACATGGATGGCCATCTGTGGCGAGGCTCCGTCACGCAGCTCCTCGCGGATACGCTCGTTGATGAGCACGTTGGAGTCAATCGCCACACCCAGCGCCAACGCCATGGCGGCAATACCGGGCAGCGTGAGCGTGGCTTGCAGCATGGACAGGATGGCCAGCAGCATCAGCACGTTGACACCCAGCGCCACGGTGGAAAACACGCCAAACAGCATGTAATAAAAGCACATGAACACCGCAATGGCCACCAGGCCCCAGACCACGCTGTTGATGCCGCGCTCGATGTTGTCAGCGCCCAGGCTGGGGCCGATGGTGTATTCCTCAATGATCTCCATGGGCGCGGCCAGCGAGCCAGCACGCAGCAGCAGCGCCGTGTCATTGGCCTCGGCAGTGCTCATGCGGCCCGAAATCTGCACCCGGCCGCCACCAATCTCCGAGCGGATCACGGGCGCGGTCACTACCTCGCCCTTGCCCTTTTCAAACAGCACGATGGCCATGCGCTTGCCGATGTTGTCGCGCGTCACGTCCTTGAAAATGCGCGAACCCTTGGCGTCCAGCGTCAGGTTGACAGTGGGTTCCTGCGTCTGGCTGTCAAAACCGGGCTGGGCATCGGTCAGGTTCTCGCCGGTCAGAATGACCTGTTTTTTCACGATCACAGCCTGGCCATTGCGGTCAAGGTACTTTTCAGCGCCAAACGGCACCGGGCCGCCGCCCAGTTCGGCCGCACGTGCTTCAGTGCCTTCGTCCACCAGACGCACTTCCAGCGTGGCGGTGCGGCCCAGAATGTCCTTGGCCTTGGCGGTATCTTGTACGCCGGGCAGCTGCACGACGATGCGATCAAGCCCTTGCTGCTGGATCACCGGCTCGGCCACGCCCAGCTCGTTGATGCGGTTGTGCAGGGTGGTGATGTTTTGCTTGAGCGCCTGGTCTTGCACGCGGCGCACGGCCTCGGGCTTGATGGTGGCGCGCAGCTTGAACTCGCTGCCCTCGGGCACGCTGGTGGTTTGCAGGTCGGCAAACTGGTCGGCAATCAGGTTGCGCGCTGCCGTCTGGGTGGCCTCGTCGCGCAGGCGCACTTCAATGGTCTGGCCATTGCGGCTGATGCCGCCGTGGCGGATGTTCTTGTCGCGCAGTGCGGTGCGGATATCACCCGCGTACGACTCGGCCTTTTTGGTCAGGGCCGCTTCCATGTCCACTTGCAGCATGAAATGCACGCCGCCGCGCAAGTCCAGCCCCAGGTACATGGGCGCAGCATGGATGGCGGTGAGCCAGGCGGGTGAGCGCGACACCAGGTTCAGCGCCACGATGTACTGCGGATCGGCGGCGTCGGGCACCAGCGCTTTCTGGATGGCGTCCTTGGCTTTCAGCTGGGTATCGGGCGTATCAAAGCGCGCCCGTACCGAGGTGCCCTCCAGCCGCAACAGGTCGGGCTTGACGCCAGCGCCGTCCAGGGCCACCTGCACGCGCTCCAGCACGGCAGCATCGACCTTGACGGTGGCCTTGGCCGACGACACCTGCACCGCCGGGGCCTCGCCAAAGAAATTAGGCAGGGTGTAGAGCACCCCCACCAGCAGCGCGACCACAATGATCGCGTACTTCCAGACCGGGTAACGGTTCATGATCGCGCTTTTACCTCTAGGACAATAGGATCAGGCCGGTGCCGTGGCGACACCGGTGCCTGCAAAAAAACCACCGTGCGGCTGCTTACTTACTTGATCGTGCCTTTGGGCAGCACCTGCGCCACACCGCCGCGCTGGACCTGCACTTCCACGCCCGAGGCCACCTCGACATGCAGGTACTGCTCGGACAGGCGCGTGACTTTGCCCAGCATGCCGCCGCCGATCACCACCTCATCGCCCTTGGCGATGGCGTCGATCATGGCGCGGTGCTCTTTCTGGCGCTTCATCTGGGGGCGGATCATGACAAAGTACAGCACCACGAACATCAGCACCAAAGGCAGCATGCCCGTGAGCGTCGATGTGAAGTCACCGCCCGCAGCGGCGGCGGCGGGGGCGGTCTGGGCAATAGCGGAAGAAATGAACACGGGAAGCTCCCAACAAAACAACGTCAACAGAATCCGCCCGGCCAGCGCCCCGGTGGGGCGCAGCCAGACGAAAAAAGACGCATTGTATGCGGCGCCCCCTGTGCATCCCCCGCCAGGGCAGCGGGGTATTGGAGCCGCCCCGGGACACCATAAAATCAAGCCAAAACAGGCCACAAAGCCCACCTGATAAGCGCAAGCAGCTATCAAATAAATAGCAATTACCAACCCACACCACACAGGCTGGCCGCGCCCGGCTGCGACCACGGGCCGCACCAGCCAGTCGCCCGCTCTGCCTTGGCCTTCAACCCGCCGGTGCGGACAGTGCCCGGCGCCACTGGGCCAGCAGGCCGTCCCACTGGGTGCGTGCAGCGCGCAGGTGGCGCTCCTTGACATGGCCATAACCGCGAATGCCCTCGGGGATGCGCGCAATCTCGGTGGCCAGCGCCAGGCGCTCGGGGGTTAATCCGGCCAGCAGCTCCTCGATGCAGGCGCGGTACTCCTGGATCAGCGCGCGCTCGGTGCGGCGCTCAGCGCTTCGGCCAAACACATCCAGCCATGAACCGCGCAGCCCTTTCATCCCCGCCAGCACCCCGAAGGCACTGCGCACCCACGGGCCAAACGACTGTTTGATGGCTTCGCCGCGCTCGTTGGTGCGCGCCCACAGCGGCGGGGCCAGGTGGTGAACGATGCGGTAGTCGCCCTCAAACATGGCCGCGATTTTGTCGGTAAAGGCCGGGTCGGTGTGCAGGCGGGCCACTTCGTACTCGTCTTTGTAGGCCATGAGCTTGAACAGGTAGCGCGCCACCGCCTCGGTGAGCTGGGTGCTGCGGCCCAGCCGGGCTTCGGCGGCCTGCACTTTCTCGACAAAGGCACGGTACTCGGCAGCGTAGGCGGCGTTCTGGTAGCTGGTGAGGTGCGCCACCCGCAGCGCCAGCACCTCGGCCAGCGCGGGCTTCTTGACGAACTGGATCACCTGCGCCGTCTGCAACTGCGCCTGCACGGTGGCCAGGTCGTGGGCACAACGCCGGCCCCATTCAAACGCAGCCTTGTTGTTCTCGACCTGCACGCCATTCAATTCCATGGCGCGCATCAGGGACGCATGCGTGAGCGGCACCCGGCCTTTTTGCCAGGCGTAGCCCAGCATCAGCGGGTTGGTGTAGATGCTGTCGCCCAGCGCCTGCACGGCCACCTGCTCGGCATCGAAACTGCCCACCTGGTCAGCGCCCACCGCGGCGGTGATGGCGCTCTGGCAGGAGCCACCCGGAAACTGCCAGTCCGGCTGGGTCACAAAAGCTGCCGTGGGTGTGCCGTGCGTGTTGAGCGCCACAAAAGTGCGCCCCGGCTGCATCACCGCCAGCGTGGCTTTGTTGGCGGCCACGATGGCGTCGCAGCCAATCACCAGGTCGGCTTTGGCGGTATCGACCTTGGTGGTGTAGATGGCCTCAGGCCGGTTGGCGATCTGGATGTGGCTCCAGGTGGCGCCGCCCTTTTGTGCCAGGCCACCCGCATCCTGCGTGACCACGCCCTTGCCATCCAGGTGTGCGGCCATGCCCAGCAGGGAGCCAATGGTGATCACACCCGTGCCGCCCACGCCACCGACGACGATGCCCCAGGCGGCATCGGCCACCGGCAGCACCGGCTCGGGGATGGCGGGCAGGCTGGAGAGGTCGCCTTTTCTTTCCTTCTTCGGCTTTTTGAGCTGACCACCCTCGATGGTGACAAAGCTGGGACAAAAGCCGTTGACGCAGGAGTAGTCCTTGTTGCAGGTGCTCTGGTTGATGCGGCGCTTGCGACCCAGCGGCGTCTCCACGGGCTCCACCGACAGGCAGTTGGATTTGACCGAGCAGTCGCCGCAGCCCTCGCACACGGCCTCGTTGATGACCACGGTTTTGTCGGGTGTGGCCAGCAGGCCGCGTTTGCGGCGGCGGCGCTTTTCGGTGGCGCAGGTCTGGTCGTAAATGATGGCCGTGCAGCCCGCCACCTCGCGGAACTGGCGCTGGATGCGGTCGAGTTCGTCGCGGTGAAACACCTCCACACCCGGCGGCAGGTCGTTGAGCAGCTCGGGGTGGCCGCTGCGCGCGGCGCTGCTGTCCACATGGTGCGTGCGGCCGTGGTACTTCTCGGGCTCGTCGGTCACCACCACCAGTTGCACCACGCCTTCAGCGCGCAGGCTGTGCGCAATCTGCGCTACCGAGTGGCCCTCGGGGCGCTCGCCCACCTGCTGGCCGCCGGTCATGGCCACGGCGTCGTTGTAGAGGATTTTGTAGGTGATGTTCACCCCGGCGGCAATGCTCTGGCGAATGGCCAGCAGACCGCTGTGGAAGTAAGTGCCGTCGCCCAGGTTGGCGAACACATGCGCTTCCTTGGTAAACGGCGCCTGACCCACCCAGGTCACGCCCTCGCCGCCCATCTGCGTAAAGGTGCTGGTACTGCGGTCCATCCACACCGTCATGTAGTGGCAACCAATGCCCGCCACGGCGCGGCTGCCTTCGGGCACACGGGTACTGGTGTTGTGCGGGCAGCCGCTGCAAAACCAGGGCGCCCGCTCGCCGGTGTCGGTGCTGACCGTGAGGGGTGCGCGCTCTTTGGCATCCAGGATGGCGATGCGGCCTTCCATGCGCGCCGCGATGTCGGCGGGCACGCCGAGCTTTTTCAGGCGCTTGGCGATGGCGCGGGCGATGATGGCGGGCGTCAGATCGGCCTTGGCGCGCAACAGCCAGTTCTGGCTGGGGTTGGGCATGCTCCATTCACCGCCGGTGGCATCGCCCTCGGGCTCGTCAAATTTGCCCAGCACGTTGGGGCGCACATCGGCGCGCCAGTTGTACAGCTCCTCTTTGATCTGGTATTCGATGACCTGGCGCTTTTCTTCCACCACCAGGATTTCTTGCAGGCCCTGGGCAAAGTCGCGGGTAATGGTGGCCTCCAGCGGCCAGACCACGTTGACCTTGTGCAGGCGAATGCCCAGCTGGCGGCAGGTAGCGTCGTCCAGGCCCAGATCGACCAGCGCCTGGCGCGTGTCGTTGTAGGCCTTGCCGCTGGCAATGATGCCGAAGCGGTCGTGGGGGCCTTCGATCACGTTGTAGTTGAGCCGGTTGGCGCGCACATAGGCCAGGGCGGCGTACCACTTGTAGTCCATCAGCCGCGCTTCCTGCTCCAGCGGCGCGTCGGGCCAGCGGATGTGCAGGCCGCCAGGGGGCATCACAAAATCTTCGGGCAGAACGATCTTCACGCGGTCAGGGTCCAGGCTGATGCTGCTGGAAGACTCCACCACCTCCTGGATGGTTTTCATGCCCGACCACACACCCGAAAAGCGGCTCATGGCAAAGGCGTGCAAGCCCATGTCCAGAATCTCTTGCACGCTGCTGGGAAAAAACACCGGCGTGCCGCAGGCCTTGAAGATGTGGTCGCTCTGGTGCGCGGCGGTGCTGCTTTTGCTGATGTGGTCATCACCGGCAATGGCAATCACGCCGCCGTGCTGTGCGGTGCCCGCCATGTTGGCGTGCTTGAACACGTCCGAGCAGCGGTCTACCCCCGGGCCTTTGCCGTACCAGATGCCAAACACGCCGTCGTACTTCTTGCTTTGCGGGTACAAATCCAGCTGCTGCGTGCCCCACACCGCCGTAGCGCCCAACTCCTCGTTCACACCGGGCTGAAAGACGATGTGGTTCTCGGCCAGGTGCTTTTTGGCCGCCCACAGCGCTTGGTCGTAGGTGCCCAGCGGGCTGCCCCGGTAGCCGCTGATGAAACCGGCCGTGTGGAGCCCCGCCGCCGCATCGCGCTGGCGCTGCAACATCGGCAAGCGCACCAGCGCCTGCACGCCGCTCATGAAAGCGCGGCCACTGTCCAGCGTGTATTTGTCCTCCAGGCTGACGGTGGCAAGGGCCTGGCGGACGGATTCGGGCAGAGGGGCGTTCATGGCGGTTTCCTGTGGGGGGCGCAACGCAGCGTCGGCCTTGTGGGCACTGGCTGGGCAGCGGATGGGTTGGAGGGCAAGTTTATGCACAGTGCCGCGCTATGTGCTTTCGTTTTTGTGCC
>NZ_JAQUAL010000204.1:0-4327 GCF_028687295.1 Simplicispira sp. | reverse complement strand
ACGATGACAAAGCACACCCAGAAGATGATGACGCCAATCATGGCGTAGAGGATAGAGCCGAGAAATGCGGCCGGTTTGAGCCATTCGATGCCGATCATGTTTGCTCCTTGAGTGAATTTATTTGTGCCCGCCGCCCGTCGAGAAGCCCCCGAACGAGCCGCCCGAGCTGCGGTAGCTGCCGCCCGAGCCGCCCGAGGAGTCCGAGCACCGGCTTATCAGCAGCACCAGAATCAGCAGGACGACGGCAATGATGATGAGCGTGGCACAGCCCACGCCTTTGCTGGCCACGAAGGGGCCGGGGTCGTCGCGTTGCAGCAGGTCTTGCTGGTCGGTCAGCCCGAAGGCTTTTGCCACGGCGGTGCTGGCCATTTGGTCGCCCGCTGACCAGGTGATCTCGTTGGCGCCTTGCTCCATGCTGAGCAGGCCCTTGGCACTGGCAAAGTCGCGGTTGAAGGTTTTCTGGCCGCGCACCACGGGCCAGTAAAACTCGCCCAGCACGTAGGTGGTTTCGGCCTCGTAGCTGTATTTGAGTTCGTAGGTTTTGCCCAGGTAGGTGGCGCTGCGTCCGTTCTTGGCCAGTGCGGGCGCGCCGGTGGTGGGGCGCACCAAGCTCCAGCCCTCTTCCGAATCCACCAGAAACGCAAAGCCGCGCTTTTGGTTGTAGAGCAGGTATTCGCTCCAGCCAAAGTGCTCGTCGTCGCCGGGCTCTGCGCCCATGCGGTGCTGAAACCCCACCACCTGCCAGTGCACGCCCTGCAACTGGCCTTTGCTGCCCAGCGCAATGACGGGGCGCACGGGCTCGTCCTGCTCGGCAGAGCGCAGTTCTCCGCCCACGCCGCCCTCCAGGCTGATGATGCTGGCACACGACCCGCAGGTGACGCTTTTGGTGCTGGACAGCTGCACCTGCACCGGCGCGCCGCAGTGCGGGCAGTTGAACTGGCGGCCTTTCTCGTCCTTGGCGGACTCGTCTTTCAGGCCCTGCAAGTGCAGGTCTTCCAGCAGCACGGCGCGGCCGCGCTCGACGTGCGGCGGGTCTTGGGTGTAGGTGATGCTGAGCACCTCGCCGCTGCTGCTGCGCAGCTCCACCAGGTCAAACGGCTGGCCCAGCGGTGGCAGTTGCGGCAGCTCGCCCTGGGCGGCAATCAACTGTGCCTGGCCGCTGAAGGCCACGCTGTAGGGCTGGCCGTTGACGGCGGTGGTCATGCCGACGCGAAAGCGCGCCGCTTCGGGCAATTCCCGCCCGGCCGGGCTGGGGCGGGTGAAGACGTAGCTGCCGTTGTCCTCGCCCAGGCTGGCGATGCTGCCGTCGGGCAAAAAGGCCGCCCATTCCGTCCAGACGCCCGCCTCGGTTTTGTATTGCAGGCGCCCGATCAGCGTGAAGGATTGCTCCTGGCCGTCGAGCGTGATGCGCCCGCTGGCCATGAGTTGCAGCGGGCTGTGGTCGTCGAACAGCTCGGCCATCTTGCCGATGCGCGAGAGCACGTCGCCGTTGCGCACCACGGTGCTCTGGCAGTAGCCGCAGACGGCGTGGGTGGATTGCGCGCTTTTGAATTCCACCGGCGCGCCACAGCCGGGGCAGGGCGCACGGTAAAAGCGCTGGGTGGGCGTGGGCGGCGGTGGCGGGGTGGGGTCAGTGGCCATCGGGGGCTGAAGCGGGCTGCGCGGCCAGGGTGGGCGAGGTTTAGAAGTCTTTTTGGCCTCTAGCGCCCGCCAGTTAAGCGCAAGCAGCTATTAAAAAAATAGCGTTCTGGGTGCTGGCAATGGCAACGACCAAGGCGCTGGCGGGCAGGGGTGGGCGGGGGCGCAGCGCGCTGCGGTCAGACCAGTTTTTTCAGCAGCTCGGCTTTTTTGCTGTCGAACTCTTCCTGCGTCAGGATGCCTTTGGCTTTGAGGTCGGCCAGCTTTTCCAGGGTGGACATGACCTCATCGGGCGAGATGCCCACCGGGGCGGCGGGTGCTGCCGGGGTGGCTGCGGCGGCGGGCTGCGCGTGCATGCCGCCCAGGCCCGATTGCAGGTTTTGCGCCAGCAGCTGGCCCATGGCCATGCCTGCGCCCAGGCCCATGGCGTCGCCAGCGATGCTGCCGCCACCGCCCGCCTGCCCGGCCGCAGCGGCAAACTGCGGAATGGCCTGCGCCGTCTGGTACTGCATGAACTTGCCCATGTCGTTGCCGACCATGCCCATGCCGATTTTTTGGTCGAGGATTTTTTGCAGCTCTTCGGGCAGCGACAGGTTTTGCACCGTCAGGGCTTCGAGTTGCAGGCCCAGCTTGGCAAATGCCGGTTGCAGTTCTTTGGCCAGCGCATCGGCAAACATGACCTGGTTGGCCGCCAGATCCAGAAACGGCAGGCCGCTGCCGGCAATGGCGTTGCTGATGTTTTGCAGCACCAGGCCGCGCAACTGGCCATCGAGTTCGGCCACGGTGTAGTGCGCGCGCGTGCCCGAGATTTCGGTGTGGAACAGCTTGGCGTCGGTGATGCGGTAGGCGTAGTTGCCAAAGGCGCGCAGGCGCACGGCGCCAAAGTCTTTGTCGCGGATGGTGATGGGCTGGGGCGTGCCCCATTTCTGGTCGATCTGCTGGCGTGTGCTGAAAAAGTACACATCGCTTTTGAAGGGTGACTCGAACAGCTTGTCCCAGTTCTTCAGGTAGGTCAGCACCGGCAGCGTCTGCGTAGTCAGCTTGTAGGTGCCGGGGCCGAACACGTCGGCCACCTGGCCCTCGTTGACGAACACGGCGATTTGCGATTCGCGCACCACCAGCGAGGCGCCGTTCTGGATTTCCATCTCCGCCATCGGAAAGCGCCACACCAGCGTGCCGTTGGCATCTTCCGTCCATTGCAGGATGTCAATGAACTGTTTCTTGATGAAATCAAAGAGGGCCATGCGTGCTCCCGGTCAGCGCTGAGGGTGGATAGGAGCGGCCATCATAGCGCCCGGTGCGCGCGCTCCAAGGTGCGTTTCAGGGAGGTGTTTTTCGCCTGTGCCGGGCATGTTGGCGCAGCAGGCTGCGGGCGCATCGGGGGCGCTTGTTCGGTGGGGCGTGGGAGGGGCTGGGTCAGTGGGTATCAGGCGCGGGTGTCCAGCAGCGTGCCCAGCATGCGGTCTTGGGTGCTGAGCGTTTTCAGGTTGGCCGCAAAAGCGTAGGTGGCCGACAACTGCTCGACGGCTTCGCGCTCCAGCGCCACGCCCTCGGTGCCCGCGCGCTGCACGCCGGTGGTGGCCACGCCCGCATTGCCGGGCGCGGCCTCCTGGGCCACGCTCTGGCGGCGAAAACCCGGGGTGTTCATATTGGCCACGTTGTGCGCGGAGGCGCCCAGCCTTTGCTGGGCGGCCTGCAAGCCAGATTGGGCGATGGAAGAGATCAATGCCATGTGTGAAAACTCCTGCCCCCACGGGGTTGTGGGCGGGCGCTTGGATTATCCGCCTGCCCTGCCCGTTTGTCTGCCCGCGCCAGGCTGGGCGCAGCGCCTGAGTCCGCACCACGCCTGGTGCAATAGCCCGAAACGGCTACCCTCGTCCCCGAAAAAGGCGCTTGCCCTGGGTGGGTGCGGTTCGTAGCATGGCCCATCACCGGATGGAGAGAGAAAAACCATGAACTTCACACACCACTTTCTGGCCAGCAGCATGGCGCTGCTGTGCGCTGGCGCCGCTGTGGCCCAGGCCCCCGCACCCGTCAACCTGGTGGGCCGTGCTGTGCCCGAGATCGAGAAGCTGCCCGCCGGCCCTTACCGCGAGCTGGTGCAGTACGGCCACGAGCTCACCGTGCGCACTTTTGCCCACATCGGCCCCGAGGTGCAAGACGTGCGCCGCCGCCTGGCGGGCAACAACCTGGCCTGCGCCTCGTGCCACCAGCAAAACGCCACCAAACCGTTTGCCATGCCCTGGAGCGGCGTGTCGGCCACCTTCCCGCAATACCGGGGGCGCGAGGACGACATCAGCACCGTCGAAGAGCGCGTCAACGGCTGCATGGAGCGCAGCATGAGTGGCAAGCCCCTGGCGCTGGACTCGCGCGAAATGAAGGCGTTTGTGACCTACATCTCGTTCCTGTCGCAGGGCATTCCGGTGGGCGCCGAGGTGCAGGGCGCGGGCATGGTGCAAAGCAAGATGCCCAACCGCCGTGCCGATACGGTGGCCGGTGGCAAGGTCTATGAGGCCAAATGCTCGGTGTGCCACGGCGCAGACGGCCAGGGCATGCGCGTGGGCAAGGTGGGCGATGCGCAGGGCTACACCTTTCCGCCGCTGTGGGGCCCCGACAGCTTCAACAACGGTGCGGGCATGAACCGCCTGATCATGGCCACGCGCTTCGTCAAGCACAACATGCCGCTGGG
>NZ_JAQUAL010000058.1:0-18589 GCF_028687295.1 Simplicispira sp. | reverse complement strand
CGGGTAGAGCAGCTCACATAAATGGCGCCGGTGATGTGGCGCTGGGGTGGTACCGCCAACGCCTGCTCGGGCGCAGTGCTGCCCAGCAAAAAGGGCTCCAGCACATCGGGAGAAAGCTCTTCACGGACTTCTGCACAGATGCGGGTTAGGTCAGCATGCGCAGCTGCCGCACGGCACTGGCAAAACGCCAGCCACATGCCGGGCTCGATGGATTCGGCCAGTGCCACGCCGTGGCGGGCACCATCCAACCCCAGGATGTGGCGCACGCGCGTGTCGGGGCCGAAGTGGCCTGTGCGCGCACAGGTGCCAGGCTCTTCGCCCGCGTCCATGAGCCCTGCCAGGGTGGCGCGCACACGCTCGACAGCGATCTGCGGGTCGCCTTCAAGCGAAACGTCCAGCGTGCGCAGCAACACATCCAGGGCGGGCTCACCGTCCAGTGCCAGCACCACATTGTCTTGCGCAGCGGTGATGCGCTGCACCGGCCCCACTGGCTGGCAGCCTTGGGTGATGCGCGAT
Organism: Simplicispira sp.; assembly: GCF_028687295.1. Taxonomy (NCBI): domain Bacteria; kingdom Pseudomonadati; phylum Pseudomonadota; class Betaproteobacteria; order Burkholderiales; family Comamonadaceae; genus Simplicispira; species Simplicispira sp. The sequence goes on along the minus strand of NZ_JAQUAL010000058.1, from coordinate 18,073 downwards.
AGCCAGTGCACGCCAGGCCCCCAGGCCACGCCCGACAGGCCACCGAGGAACACCCCACCGGCTGCGCCATGACCCGCCAGGTTGCCGCTGCCCCCCACAGCAAACTGCACGCTGGCGCCACGGCTGGCGGCCAGGCCACCAAATACGTAGCCGCTGGTGGTGCGCTCGGCCATTTCGGCGACCAGGCCGGTAACGTCGGGGGTGTTGCCATCCGCATGCACCAGGGCGGTGTGCGCCACAAAACGCCCTTCGCCCACACGCGGCAGTGGCGCCACGCCCGAGAAGACGCGGTACTGGTCGCAGGGAATATCCAGCAGCATCACCGCCAGGGCGGGCTCATCAAAGTATTGGGCATTGCTGGCACACACCCCTATGCCAACGGTGCCGCTCCAGTCAGTCACCTCCGGCAACTCGGCGCTGAGAAAATCCAGCAGCGCCTGTGCCTCGCTGGCGTAGTGGTCGGTGATGTAGAGCAGGCCCAGCGTGGGCGCATGGGCGTAGCCGGGCAGCGCCATCTGCGCGCGCAACTGTGCCAGCACCAAGGCGGCAGCCATGCGCCACTGCGGATGTGTGGCATGGCCGGTGGGGCACCGTTTCATGGGATGCCTGGCCGTGTTGTCAAGCACTGCGCTGGCAACAAATGCCTTTAACGCGCAGATTTGGTGGCAGGGCGGCGCACTGCTTTCTTGGCCGCAGGAGCCGCCGCCGGGGTTGCGGCTGATTTGCGCGCTACGGGCTTGGGGGGTGAAGTAGTGTCTTTGGCTGCCGTGGTAGCCTTGGCTGCTGTAGTTTTGCGTACAGGTGCAGGGGCCGTCGTGGCTGCACTGGCCGCACGGCGCGTAGCTTCTTGCACACTTTGTACGCCCTTGGTGGCGATGTCGGTGGCCGTCTTGAAAGCCTCTTTCGCCAGATCGGTGGCCATGTGGCGGGTGGTATCCAGCGCGCCTTGCTTAGCCGCTTCGGTCAGGGCAGTGGAGGCGATTTGCTGAAACTGCTGGGTGAGTGCACCCCACCACTGCATGGGATCAACCACACTGGCCGGGGCTTCGGCGGTGTCCTTGGCGGCGGCTTGCGGGGCTGCAGGTGCAGCACTTTCAGGGGCCATTTTTTCGGCCGCACGGGCCGCAGCGTCACCCATGGCATGGGCAGCACCAGCAAGGGTTTCACCCGCTTTGTGTACGCTGTCCATGACAGCATCTGTGGTCTTGAGTTTGAAAGCGTTGGCCACATCACCCATGCTGAAGTTCATACCCTTGAGCGTTGCCAATGTCATTTTTTGCACTTCCAGCGCCTGGATAGTGGCAGCCAGCGCGCGCGAGTTTTGCTCCAGCCAAAACTGCACGGCTTTCAACTCGGTGACACGCTTGTCCAACTCTTCGACACTGAGGGTCGGTGCCACCCAACTCGACAGGCTGGGCATGTGCGGCAGCCCCCCTGAAGTGCCTTTGGTGAGGTTTTGCAGGAAGTCAAAGCCCGGCACGAATTTGCCGAAACCGAAAGGGGATGTGTCGCTCATGGCCGCTCCGCTGGTGTAGTTATCAAAGGTGCTAACAGCTTACTCCAATGCCGGAGGGCAGTGGTTACTGCTCAGTGCTGATGGGCAGGTGCGTGGGCTGCGGGCACGGCGCGGGTAGCCACCGGCACTTGTACTTGCTGCCGGAACTCAAAGCCCTTGGCATCCTGGAACACCAGGGTCAGTGGCACACTGCTACCCGGGGTCAGCGGTGCTTTCAAGTCCATCAACATGACGTGATAGCCCCCAGGCTTGAGCTCTACGGTCTGACCAGCGGGCAACGCCAATGCGGGAACGGCGCGCATTTTCATCACATCGCCCTCCATCTTCATTTCGTGCAGCTCAGTGACACCCGCAGCGGGCGAGTCGGTACCCACCAAACGCAGGCTCTGGCGGGCGGTAATACGCATAAAGGCGCCGGTAGCTTTTTGACCTGCCACACTGGCACGCGCCCAAGAGCCATCGATCGCCACGGCAATGGAAGTGGTGTTCTGGGCAATGGTGGCAGCCGTGGTAAGAGGCACCTGTGCGGCAACACCACCTGCCCACCCGGCAACCGCAAAAAATACTGCGGCGATCAAACATTGCAATGTCATAGAACTCTCTCTGATTCTTGAGGCAGAAAAAATGTGGCGAAACGCACAGGCGAAAAAAAACCCGCATTACTGCGGGTTTTTTGTTTGTTTGGTTGCGCGAGAAGGATTTGAACCTCCGACCTTTGGGTTATGAGCCCAACGAGCTACCAGACTGCTCCATCGCGCGCTTTAATTATAACCTGATTTTATGCTGCTGCACCAGAATTATTTTCTTCGGTAACAACAGCACCGCGATCCACCAGTTCGACCAATGCCATGGGCGCGTTGTCGCCAACACGGAAACCCATCTTCAGAATACGGGTATAACCACCAGGACGCGCATTAAAACGGGGACCCAGATCATTGAACAACTTGGTCACGCTGTCCCGGTCACGCAGGCGGTCAAAGGCCAGGCGGCGATTTGCCACAGTGTCCACCTTGGCCAAGGTGATCATGGGCTCAATCACGCGACGCAATTCTTTGGATTTTGGCAGAGTAGTCTTGATGACTTCGTGCTCAATCAACGAGTTCATCATGTTGCGCAGCATCGCGAGGCGGTGCGATGTAGTGCGATTGAGTTTGCGAAGGCCGTGTCCGTGACGCATGGTGCTTTTCCTTTTATGTTGTTTAATCAGGCAGCCGTACAAGGTACTGCCCTGGCACTGCCCCTGCGAGGGGGCGAAAAATTATAACTTACCGCTTGTCCAAACCTGCTGGCGGCCAGTTTTCAAGCTTCATTCCCAACGTCAAACCACGTGACGCCAAGACTTCCTTGATTTCATTGAGCGACTTGCGACCCAAATTCGGCGTCTTGAGCAACTCATTCTCTGTGCGCTGAATCAGGTCGCCAATATAGTAAATATTTTCTGCCTTGAGGCAATTTGCAGAACGCACAGTGAGTTCAAGCTCGTCCACAGGGCGCAGCAAAATCGGATCAAAATTCGTATTGCCACGAACGTTACCCGCAGGCTCACCCATGCCAGGCAAGTCACCGCCTTCAAGCTGTGCAAAAACAGCCAACTGCTCTACCAAAATACGTGCAGATTTACGCACAGCATCTTCTGCGGCAATAGCACCGTTGGTTTCAATTTCCACCACCAACTTGTCGAGGTCAGTGCGTTGCTCGACACGTGCGCTCTCTACGGTGTAGCTAACGCGCTTGACCGGAGAAAAAGAGGCATCGAGAACGATGCGGCCAATCGACTTGGTGGACTCATCTGCGTAACGACGCATGTTGCCCGGAACATAGCCACGGCCTTTTTCAACCTTGATCTGCATGTCTAGCTTGCCACCCTGAGACAGATGGGCGATGACATGGTCAGGATTGATGATTTCAACGTCATGCGGCGTCTGGATATCACGCGCAGTCACCACACCCTCGCCATCTTTTCTCAAACTCAGTGTGACTTCATCGCGGTTGTGCAGCATGAAAACGACACCTTTGAGGTTCAGAAGAATGTTCACCACATCTTCCTGAACACCATCAATGGAGGAGTACTCGTGCAATACACCAGCAATCGTCACTTCCGTCGCTGCGTAACCCACCATGGACGAGAGCAAGACACGCCGGATAGCGTTGCCCAGCGTGTGACCGTAACCACGTTCGAATGGCTCCAGCACGACTTTGGCACGATTGTGACCAAGCTGCTCGACATTGATCGTCTTGGGTTTCAGCAAATTTGTTTGCATGCAGACTTCCTCTCAATACCCCCAGCTCGTTACACCGGTAAGGCTGGTGAAGCACCTGTACCGCGATGCCTCGCGGTACAGGAACAGTTTTATCAAAGATGCAGCGGATAACTTAGCGCGAGTACAACTCAACGATCAGCGATTCGTTGATATCAGCACCAAACTCATCACGATCAGGCACCTTCTTGAAGACACCTTCAGCCTTCTCGGCATTCACATCCACCCACGCGGGCATACCAACTTGTTGCGCCAATTGCAAGGCTTCGACAATACGGTTTTGCTTCTTGGATTTTTCACGCACGGCCACCACGTCACCAACTTTGACCAAGTAGGAAGGAATGTTGACGGAAACACCGTTGACCACGATCGCTTTGTGCGAAACGATCTGGCGCGCTTCAGCACGTGTAGAAGCAAAGCCCATGCGATACACCACGTTGTCCAGACGGCACTCCAGCAGGGACATCAGGTTGGCACCGGTATTGCCTTTACGGCGATCAGCGGCTTCAAAATAGCGACGGAATTGCTTTTCCAGCACACCGTACATACGCTTGACTTTCTGCTTTTCACGCAGTTGCAGACCGTAGTCCGAGGTGCGGGCACCCGAAGTGCGACCGTGCTGACCGGGCTTGGAGTCAAATTTGGCCTTGTCCGCAATAGAACGACGGGCGCTCTTGAGGAACAGGTCGGTGCCTTCACGGCGGGAGAGTTTGGCTTTGGGGCCGAGGTAACGTGCCACGTGAACTTCCTTTTATGTCATCTACCGCAAATACATTGCGGGAGCCGCCTGGAGCGCTGGTGCGTTCGCAGGCGGCGGTGGGCTTCAAAATTACTTAGATACGGCGGCGCTTTTGTGGGCGGCAGCCGTTGTGTGGAACCGGCGTCACGTCAGCGATGGACGTGATGCGGATGCCCAGAGCGCCTAGTGCGCGCACCGAAGACTCACGACCAGGGCCGGGACCCTTGATCTCGACGTCCAGGTTTTTGATGCCTTGTTCGATGGCAGCGCGGCCAGCCATTTCAGAAGCGACTTGGGCTGCAAAAGGCGTCGATTTGCGCGATCCCTTGAAGCCCTGGCCACCCGAAGAGGCCCAAGACAGAGCGTTGCCTTGGCGATCAGTGATCGTGATGATGGTGTTGTTGAACGAGGCATGCACGTGGGCGATGCCGTCTGAAACGTTCTTGCGAACTTTTTTACGAACGCGCTGGGCTGCGTTGTTGGAAGGAGATTTAGCCATGTTGATCTTTCAATCTCTTTATTTTTTCAGTGCTGCTGCACCCTTGCGCGGACCCTTGCGAGTGCGGGCATTGGTGCGCGTGCGCTGACCACGCATAGGCAGACCACGGCGGTGGCGGAAACCACGGTAGCAGCCAATGTCCATCAAGCGCTTGATGTTCATCGTGGTTTCACGACGCAGATCACCTTCAATAGTGAACTGTGCGATTTGATCGCGAATCTTCTCAAGATCGCCATCCGTCAGATCCTTGATCTTCTTGGAATAAGCGATTTCGCAAGCTTCGCAAATCTTGCGTGCGCGCGTGCGACCGATGCCATAAATGGCTGTCAAGCCAATTTCAGCATGCTGATGTGGCGGAATATTGATACCAGCGATACGTGCCATATGCGTCCTCTATACTTTCCTAATCAACCCTGACGCTGCTTGTGACGCATGTCAGTGCAGATCACACGCACCACACCCTTGCGGCGGATGATCTTGCAATTACGGCAGATTTTTTTGACCGAAGCAGAAACTCTCATTTCACTCTCCTAAAACTTTTTTGCGCTTAACCCAAGGCACTCGAGACCAAAGGCTCCCACAGCACACTGTGGGACGTTGATTGATATTGACCTAGGCTTAGTACGACAGCTTACGCCGACACGTTTGCAGATCTTCGGCACCCTTAACTGGCAGCACCGGATTTGAAGTTGGCTTTTTTCAGTAGCGATTCATACTGCTGCGACATCAGGTAATTTTGCACTTGGGCCATAAAGTCCATGGTTACTACCACAATGATCAGCAACGACGTCCCACCAAAATAGAAAGGAACGTTGTATTTCAGAATCAAGAACTCCGGCAGCAAACACACAAAAGTGATGTAAACAGCACCTGCAAGCGTCAATCGAACCAGAATTTTATCGATATACCGTGCCGTTTGTTCACCTGGCCTGATGCCTGGGATGAAAGCTCCACTCTTTTTCAGATTATCTGCAGTCTCTCGACTATTAAAAACCAGTGCAGTGTAGAAGAAGCAAAAGAACACGATAGCAGTGGCGTAGAACATCACATAGATAGGCTGACCAGGAGTCAGAGCACCAGAGATGTCTTTCAACCAACGCATCGACTCACCCGCGCTGAACCAATTCACAATAGTTGCAGGCAGCAAAATGATCGAAGAAGCAAAAATGGGAGGAATAACACCTGCCATGTTCAACTTCAAAGGCAGATGCGAGGACTGGCCTCCATACACCTTGTTTCCTACCTGCCGACGAGCGTAGTTCACCAAAATCTTGCGCTGACCACGCTCGACGAACACCACAAAATAAGTGACAAATGCCACCAAAATCACGATGAAGATGGCTGCAATGATGCTCATCGCACCAGTGCGAACCAATTCCAGCAAACCGCCAATGGAGCTGGGCAAACCAGCAGCGATACCAGCGAAAATCAGAATGGAAATACCGTTGCCCAGCCCACGCTCGGTGATTTGCTCGCCCAACCACATCAGGAACATGGTGCCTGCAGTCAGGCTGACCACTGCCGTAAGACGGAATCCAAACCCAGGCTCAAGTACCAGACCTACAGAACTCTCCAGTGCCACCGCGATACCCAGAGACTGGAAAATTGCCAGACCCAAAGTGCCGTAGCGGGTGTACTGGGTGATTTTGCGCCGACCTGCTTCGCCTTCTTTTTTCATCTGCTCGAAGGCGGGCACTGCGTACGTCATCAGCTGCATGATGATCGATGCCGAGATGTACGGCATGATTCCCAGTGCAAAGACAGTAAAACGCGACAGTGCACCACCCGAGAACATGTTGAACAGGTTCAGAATGCCGCCTTGCTGGCCACTGAACAGCTGCTTCAGCTGGGCTGGATCGATACCAGGAACGGGAATATGTGCCCCAATCCGATAAACGACCAGCGCCAACAAGAGAAAAACCAGCCGACGACGCAAATCGCCAAACTTTCCGGTTTTTACCATTGGAGCTGTGCTAGTGGCCACGGCTTTTTTCCTTCAAGAGTAGACTCAGGCCACGCTGCCGCCAGCGGCTTCGATAGCAGCCTTGGCACCAGCAGTGACGCTGACACCGCTGAGCTTGACGGCAGTAGCCAGCGCACCGGTGTTGATCACCTTGACAGCACGTGTCAAGTCGTTGATCAGACCAGCTTGCTTGAGCACCAGAACGTCCACTTCAGCCAGACCCAGACGAGCGATATCTGTCAGGGTCACTTCTGCGTTGAAGCGCAAAGTCATGGACTTGAAACCACGTTTGGGCAAACGGCGTTGCAAAGGCATTTGACCGCCTTCGAAACCGACCTTGTGGTAACCGCCCGAACGCGACTTTTGACCCTTGTGACCACGACCAGCTGTCTTGCCGAGACCGGAGCCGATACCACGGCCCACGCGGCGCTTGGCGTGCTTGGCACCGTCTGCGGGCTTGATGTTATTGAGTTCCATCATCAACCTTTCAGACGATTTTGACCAGATAACTGATCTTGTTGATCATGCCGCGCACTTCAGGTGTGTCTTGCAGTTCGCTGACACTGTTGAGTTTGCGCAGACCCAGACCACGCACAGTAGCGCGGTGCGATTCTTTCGTGCCAATCGGGCTGCGAACCAGCTGGATTTTCACGGTTTGTTGTGTAGACATTGTCAAAGCTCCTGTCAGACGAAGAGGTCTTCGACCGACTTGCCGCGCTTGGCTGCCACTGCACCAGGGGTGGTGGAGTTGGTCAGCGCGTCAAAGGTGGCACGAACCATGTTGTAAGGGTTGGACGAACCATGACTCTTGGCCACGATATCGGTGATGCCCAACACTTCAAACACAGCGCGCATGGGACCGCCAGCAATCACGCCGGTACCCTTGGGAGCCGGAGCCATCATGACGGAAGCGGCACCGTGGTGACCCATCACCTGATGGTGGATGGTGCCGTTTTTCAGCGAGACCTTGACCATGTTGCGACGGGCTTCTTCCATGGCTTTTTGCACCGCTGCCGGTACTTCCTTGGATTTGCCCTTGCCCATGCCCACACGGCCATCGCCGTCACCGACCACGGTCAGCGCAGCAAAGCCGAGGATGCGACCACCCTTAACAACTTTGGTGACGCGGTTGACCGCAATCATCTTCTCGCGCATTCCGTCGTCGCGGCCTTCGTCTTGCACTCGGGGTTGAAATTTAGCCATTTTGTATTCCGTTCCGCTTAGAACTGCAAACCTGCTTCACGGGCTGCGTCGGCCAGGGCCTTGACGCGACCGTGGTAGGCAAAGCCTGCGCGATCAAATGCAACTTTTTCGACGCCCGCTGCTTTGGCTTTTTCAGCAATGCGCTTGCCAATGACTTGCGCTGCTGCAGTGTTGCCACCCTTGCCAGAGCCACCCAGTGCAGTGCGCACTTCGGCTTCGGCAGTGGAGGCGCTGGCCAGCACCTTGGTGCCGTCGCCGGAAACCACGGTAGCGTAAATATGGAGGTTCGTACGATTCACCGACAGACGGGCAATACCTTGCTGGGCAATGCGGATGCGGGTCTGACGGGCACGACGAAGACGCTGCTCTTTCTTGGTCAACATGTTGCAGCTCCTTATTTCTTCTTGGTCTCTTTGATCGTGACTTTTTCGTCCGCATAGCGGATGCCCTTGCCTTTATAAGGCTCGGGAGGACGAACAGCACGGATCTCAGCGGCAATCTGACCTACACGCTGGCGGTCGGCACCCTTGACCACGATTTCAGTCGGGGTAGGGGTAGCCACCGTGATACCTGCGGGCATGTCAAAGTTGACGGGATGGGAATAACCCACAGCCAGGTTCAACTTGTTGCCAGTAGCTTGGGCTTTGTAGCCCACGCCAATCAGCGTCAGTTTTTTCTCGAAACCTTTGCTGACACCGACCACCATGTTGTTGACCAACTGGCGAATGGTGCCGCTCATGGCATTGGCTTCGCGGGAATCATTGGCAGGCTCAAAAGAGAGCTTGCCGTCGTTGCTGGTCACAGTAACCAGCAGGTTTTGCGCCACAGACAAGGCTCCACCAGCGCCCTTGACGCTGATTTGCTCGCCTTGGATCGACACATCCACACCAGCGGGGATGGTGACCGGCATTTTTGCTACACGGGACATTTCAGTTTCTCCTCAATGTCACGGCTTAAGCCACGTAGCAAAGCACTTCGCCACCGACACCGGTAGCACGCGCTTTGCGGTCGGTCATCACGCCCTTGGGGGTGGTGACAATAGCCACGCCGAGACCATTCATGACCTGTGGGATGGCATCACGGCCCTTGTACACGCGCAAGCCGGGACGGCTGACACGTTCGATACGCTCAATGACCGGACGGCCAGCGTAGTACTTCAGGGTGATTTGGAGTTCGGATTTGCCGGCTTCGCTCTTGACCTCGAAACCGTCAATGTAGCCCTCGTCCTTCAGCACTTGGGTGATGGCGATCTTCACTTTGGAAGAAGGCACGCTCACAGTGGCCTTGGAAACCATTTGGGCATTGCGGATGCGGGTCAGCAAGTCAGCGATGGGATCACTCATGCTCATGTTGTATCTCTCCTGCCTGCTTACCAGCTGGCCTTGGTGACACCGGGGATGTCGCCTGCGAAAGCCAGTTCACGGATCTTGGCGCGGGCCAAGCCGAATTGACGGAAAGTACCGCGGGGACGACCGGTGATTTCGCAACGGTTGCGTTGGCGCGTGGGATTAGCGTTGCGTGGGAGCTTTTGCAGGCCCAGGCGGGCTGCATCGCGCTCTTCATCGCTGCGCTTGGCGTCGGATGCGACGGCCTTCAGTTCTGCGTACTTTGCTGCGTACTTGGCAGCCAGTTTTTCGCGCTTGAGCTCGCGCTGGATCAAAGCTTGTTTTGCCATACGCTGCCTCAGTTCTTGAAGGGGAAACGGAAACCGGTGAGCAGTGCTTTGCACTCCTCATCGGACTTGGCCGTTGTAGTGATGCTGATATTGAGACCGCGCAGGGCGTCGACCTTGTCGTACTCAATTTCAGGGAAGATGATTTGCTCTTTGACGCCGATGTTGTAGTTGCCACGGCCATCGAACGCACGACCGGAGATACCCCGGAAGTCACGTACGCGGGGCAGTGCCACGGTAACAAAGCGATCCAAGAATTCGTACATCTGCACACCGCGCAGGGTGACCATGCAACCAATGGCTTGGCCTTCGCGGATCTTGAAACCGGCGATAGCTTTTTTAGCCTTGGTGACAACAGGCTTTTGACCAGCAATCTTGGTCAGATCAGCCACTGCGTTGTCCATGACTTTCTTGTCAGCGACGGCTTCGCTCACACCCATATTGAGTGTGATCTTGGTCAGGCGCGGCACCTGCATGGGCGAGGTATAGCCGAACTGCTTCATCAGTTCGGGAGCGAGCTTTTCGCGGTAGATTTTTTGGAGTCGTGCCATGTTTTACCCCTTAGGCCGTCTTGATTTCAGCGCCGCTGGACTTGAACACGCGAACGTGCTTGCCGTCTGCTTGCAGCTTGATGCCAACGCGATCAGCCTTGCCAGTGGCGGCATTGAAAATAGCCACATTGGACTGGTGGATAGGCATGGCCTTCTCAAGAATGCCGCCAGTCGTACCCTTCATGGGGTTTGGCTTGACATGCTTCTTGACCAGGTTGATGCCATCTACCACCAGGTAGGAGTCATCTTTGCGCAGCGACACTGTGCCGCGCTTGCCTTTGTCGCGCCCTGCGAGCACGACGACTTCGTCGCCCTTGCGAATCTTGTTCATCGCGCCGTCCTTAGAGAACTTCAGGAGCCAGGGACACGATCTTCATGAACTTCTCGGTACGCAGTTCACGCGTCACGGGTCCGAAGATGCGGGTGCCGATGGGCTCCAGCTTTGCATTGAGCAACACTGCTGCGTTGCCATCGAATTTGACGAGCGAGCCATCAGCACGGCGAATACCCTTGGCCGTACGAACCACCACAGCGCTGTAAACCTCGCCTTTTTTGACGCGGCCACGCGGAGCGGCTTCCTTGATGCTCACCTTGATGATGTCGCCAACGCTTGCATAGCGACGCTTCGAACCACCCAGCACTTTGATGCACAGGACGGACTTGGCGCCGGTATTGTCGGCAACGTCTAACCGGGTTTCTGTCTGGATCATTTCAATATTCCCAACTTGCACCAACAAGGTCAAACAGCCCCAGAGAAACTCTCAAGCGCTGCAACCAGCCAGTCAGTCTTGGGCCCGTCGTCCGCACTGCAAACCATTTGCGGTGCTTCTTGTTGGGCAGAAACTTCGCTTTTTGACAGCGAAGCCCGCGATTGTTTCAAATAAAGCACCGCATGTCAAGCAATAACGCCTTTCGTTTTCCATGGCGCGTATGCACCACAGGCGGCTACCATCGCCTGCTCTTGTGCCTATTTCTTTTGCCGATCTTTTGCCATGACCGCCACATCTACCGCACCCGAACACTCCAACGCCCTGCCTGCCCTGGCCTTTATTGGCGGCGGCAACATGGCCAGCGCCATCATTGGTGGCCTGATCCGCCAAGGTGTACCGCCCACGCAGATCGAAGTGGTCGAGCCGTGGGCCGAGGCACGCGCTGCCCTGTTGCAGCAGTTTGGTATTACCGCGCAGGAGCAGGCGGGCGCACAGTTGCAACGCGCAGGCCTGGTGGTGTGGGCAGTGAAGCCACAAACTTTTCAGGAAGCTGCATTGCAGACACGCGCCCACACCGCCCAGGCGCTGCACCTGAGCGTGGCCGCCGGCATACGCAGCAGCAGCATTGCGCAGTGGTTGAACAGTGAAAGCGTGGTGCGTGCCATGCCCAACACGCCCGCACTGATTGGCCAGGGCATGACGGCGCTGTACGCCCGTCCGGCTGTCAGCAGCGGCCAGCGCGCGCTGGTCGAGCAAGTCATCGCCCCCACGGGCCAGCAGATGTGGGTGCAGGACGAGACACAGCTTGATGCCGTGACCGCGCTGTCAGGCTCGGGCCCGGCGTATGTTTTCTACTTTCTCGAAGCAATGGTGCAGGCGGGCACCGAGATGGGCTTGTCACCCGAGCAGGCGCACCAGCTGGCCGTGGGCACCTTCGTGGGGGCCTCCGAACTGGCGCGCCGCTCTGACGAAGCACCCGCCGTGCTGCGCCAGCGCGTGACCTCCAAAGGCGGAACGACCTACGCGGCACTGCAATCGCTGGAGCAAGACGGTGTGGCAGACAAGTTCATCCATGCCCTGCATGCCGCTGAGCGCCGCGCGCGCGAGCTGGGCGATGAGTTTGGCCGGTAAATTAAGGGCAAGAATAGGCCCTATCCCTTATAGGAAGGGCGCAAGCAGCTATCAAAAAAAGAAGCATTTTTCGCCCCACTGCGTTGCGTTGCCACGCCAGCTGCGCCCAGTCCAGGCGCGCAAGCGCTACCAGCGCACCAGCCCCAGAGCGATGCCGACAAACACGGTAAACCCGAGCCAGTGGTTGACGCGAAACGCCCGAAAGCATCCCTCGCGCGTGCGTGTGCGGATCAGCCACCAGTGCCACGCTACCTGCGCCAATGCCACCGCAATCGCTACATAAAAAATAGCACCCAGCGCAAGCGGGGCAAGGGCTACAGCCCAAAAACCTAAAAACAGCAGGTAAAACAGCACAATCGCTGCCACGTCCAGGCGCCCCAGCGTGATGGCCGAGGTTTTCATGCCGATCAGCAAGTCGTCATCGCGGTCCACCATGGCATATTCGGTGTCGTAGGCCAGCACCCAGAACAGGTTGCCCAGCCACAACAGCCACGCCATGGCAGGCGCACTGCCCTGCACGGCGGCAAAGGCGATCACGATGCCGAAGTTGAAGGCCACGCCCAGCACGGCCTGCGGCATGGCAAAAAACCGCTTGGTGAACGGGTACAGCACCGTCACCAGCAGCGCGGGCACCGACCATGCCACGGCCACCCAGTTCGTGGTCAGCACCAGCGCCAAAGCCACCAGCGCCAGGACAGCCCCCACCACCAGCGCCTCGGGCACCGACACCTGGCCTGAGGTGATGGGACGCTGCGCCGTGCGCTTGACGTGGCGGTCGAAGTGGCGGTCGGCCACATCGTTGATGCAGCAGCCGGCACTGCGCATCAGGATGGTGCCCAGCACAAACACCGCCAGCAGGTGCCAACCTGGAAAACCACCAGCGGCCAGCCACAGCGCGCTCAGCGTGGGCCAAATCAGCACCAGCCAACCCGCCGGGCGGTTCCAGCGGATCAGGTCAAGGTAGAGGGAAAAACGGCTGCGCGGGGGGGTGGACATGCAGATAAGCGGGCAAGCGCACGGTGGTGGGCCACACCGGCCACGGCGCCTGCGGCGGTAGAAACGGAGCCGCGTTTATACGCCATGGCGGTGGCAGCAGCCGGCCCCGGCGCCTTGTCCGCACCGCTCATGCTGCGCGCTGCTGCTGTGGGTGGACGGTAATCACCTCCCACTTGGGGCACTCGTAGAACGCAATCTGTGCCTGCGTGGCGGGATAGCGGCCACAGGGAAAGTAGTTCCACAACGCCGACCCGTAAATGCCGCACAGCCCTGTGGCCGCCACGTGCATCGGGCAACTGATTTGCGTGCAGCAGCGCGCGCAGCTGCCACAGGAGCGCACACCATGCGACCAGTCAGGCTGCACGCGCACCAGGCGCAAGTCCGGGCCGCTGCGCGGCGCATCCCACCAGTCGCGCCACTGCATGAAGCTGGTCATGCTGCGGTAATCGCTTTGAAAGGCAATGCGCCCCAAAAATGCCCATACTTGCAGCGTGCCCGGCACAAATTGGCGGTGGTGGCGCCAAAAGCGCGCGTCGCCAAAACACACCCCCGAATACAACGGTGCCAGCACATAAGCCCCCAGCCCCAACGTGGCCAGGGCCCACACCCCCATCAGCGCAATGCCCACGCGCGCAGCAAACCAACCCAGGGCCTGGCACACGCCAGCCACCCCGGGTTTGCGACCCTTCAACTCCACAGTGTCCATAGTCCCAATACCCCAGCCCAGTTACCCAATAAAAAATGCGACACCGACACCCCCAGCAGGTTGCGGTGCAGTGCAAACAACCCACCCCAGAGCAAGCCGCTGAAAAGACTGACCAACGCCAGCGGCACCCCGAAACTCCAGTGCCACAGCGCAAAAAGCAGCGCCGCAAGTACCACCGCACCCCAACGGGCAATCGGCCCTGGCCACGGCAGCAAACGTTCCAAAGCGCTTTGCAACATGCCGCGCGCCATCAGCTCTTGCAACGGCACCACCAGCGCATAGGTGGCATACGTCCAGTCCAACCGGGACCAATCCAGCCCCAGAGGCACAGAGGCAGACAGAGCGGTATGCGTGGTCAGCAGATACAGGCAGGCCATCAACGGCAACGTCCACACCAAAGCCACCGCCAGCGATCGCCTGGCACCGCACCAATGCAGCCCGATGTCAGCAGCCCCCAGCCCCAGACGAGCCACCCAGCGCAACAAGACCAGCAAAGTGAACAGCTCCAGCAGCCGCGCCAGCACAAACCGCCAGGGCAAACCGTCTATGGCCTCGCTGACAGCCCACCACTGCGGCGGCAACGTATCCAGCAACCACCACAGCAGCAGTACGGTTACCAACAGTTCAAACGCAACGGCCATGCGCGGCAATGCCGTACCGGCCTGCGTGGCGGCACCTGAATGGGTCATCGTGAGCAGCTCCCTCCCGCAGCCTGTCCGACAGCCCTTGCCCGGAACCAGAGCACACCGGTGTGGGCGCATGTTAGGCAGCGCCCACCACGTCGTCCATACGCCAAAACGACTACGGCGACACCAGCACGGCCACCGCACGCACCCCCAGTGGGAAGCGGAACAACCCGCCCCAACCCGCTAGGTCACGCGGGCAGCGACAGCACGGGCTTCTGGTCTGTAGGAGCGCCGCCGGGGCCTACGCAACTGCTGCCGCTGCACCGCGCAAAAAGCCCACCACCTCGGGCGGTGCGCCCCAGCGCGCGGCCAGCGCGCTGGCCTGGGCCACATCGCGCGCTGTGCCCAGCTGCGTTTGCCACTGCTGGGCCACGTCGTGTTGGCGCTGCAAACGCCGGGGCAGCAGGGGCGACAGGGCTTGCGTGCTGTAACGCAGCCGCTTGGAGAGAATGCGCACGCGGTGCAGGCCTTCGGCATCGGGGCTGGCTGCGCCAGGCAGGTGCTTGGCGTCTGCCCAGGTGCGCTCCAGGCGATGGAGCAGCCGCTGCACCCGCCGACGCAGCCAGCGCACGGCAGGCCGCTTGCCCCCGCAGGCCACCACGGCGGGCGCCAGGGCAGCAGTCTCCAGCGACTCCAGCCACTGCGACAACTCCAGCAGCGCGGCCCCCACCGCGGGCTGGGCCAGGGTCTGGCGCACGGCGGTGCGCTGTTGCTGGGCGGCGTCCAGCAGCGCCGTTTCCAGCGCCAGCCATGCCGGGGCACGGCTGGCATCGCCCGCGACGTAGCGCTCAGTCCAGAGCGGCAGTGTCTGCGTGGCCGCCACATCCACATCGCGCAACGCGCCCAAACTGTCCAGCAACGGCTGCAACGCAGGCAGTGCGGGGCACGGCATACCGGGCAGGGCTGGGCGCAACAAGCGCCACAGGCTGCGAAAACGCCGCCAGCCCACGCGCGCTTGGTGTACCAGCTCAGGCCCATCGGCACCCAGCAACGTGTGCAAGTTGGCGGTGAACTGTTGCAGCGCCTCGCCCAGCAGGCTGCGCGCCATGGTCTGCAAGGACGCGTCGCGCGATAGCACCGGTGGCTGCGCCTGCACGGCCATCGGCGTGTCCGCCTGCCCCAGGGCGTAGCCGCGCTGCGCTTTGCTGGCCGCCAGCGGCAGCACGGCCACGGTGCGGGCAATGCGCCGGGCCAGCGAGAACAAGGCCCCTGGTGGCCCGGCCACCAATTCCAGCTCCAGCTCGCACAGCGGAGCGCTGCGGTGGCCGGCGGTGATGGTGCCCACGTCCAGCGCCACTTCGATCTCGCTGCCATCGCGCGCTGTGACGCGCCAGACCGTGCGCTCAAAGTCGGTCACAAAACAGGGGGCCAACGCCGGGGCCAGCGTGCCATCGGGGTCCATGCCAGGCCAGGGACTGTCGTGCAGCAACTCCAGTGCCAGGGCCGGGCCAGGCACGGGCATTTCCCACTCGCCGCGCTGGCTCAGCGCCGAATCGCTGCGGCCTGCGGTTTTCAGGGTTTGCAGCCACTGCAGCGGCTGCTCTGACCCCACCCGGCGCAGGCGCAGGGCCACGCGCTGGCGGCGCAGCTGCTGGTCGGGCGTGTCGTAGTACACGCTGTACACCTGCTGGCGCACCGCTTTGCGCCGGGCCAGTGCGGGCACGCGCGCCAATTGCGCCGCCAGCGCATCGGGTGAGACGCCCTGGGCGCCGGGCAAGGCCAGCTTGATTTCAGTTTCGGTCGCGCCAGCCGGAGCGGCGGTACGCTGGCGTTTTTTGGCTGGGCGCTGGCCGGGCTGCACCAGCGGCTGCCCCAAGGTGCGTGCCATAGCGTGCGCGGCCTCAGTCTTCGAGCAAAGAGCGCAGCATCCAGGCCGTCTGCTCATGCACGGTGAGGCGCTGGGTCAGCAAATCAGCGGTGGGCTGGTCGTTGGCCTTGTCGGCCACGGGAAACAGCTCGCGCGCGGTGCGGGCCACGGCCTCGTGGCCTTCCACCAGGATGCGCACCATGTCGGTGGCCTTGGGTGGCTTGGCCGGTGCATCCGGCAGGCTGGTGAGCTTGCCAAACTCGGCATACGAGCCCGGCGCCACATGGCCCAATGAGCGGATGCGCTCGGCCACGGGGTCAACTGCGTTCCACAGCTCGGTGTACTGCACCATGAACATGGTGTGCAGGGTGTTGAACATGGGCCCGGTCACGTTCCAGTGGAAGTTGTGCGTGGTCAGGTACAGCGTGTAGGTGTCGGCCAGCAGGTGCGACAGACCCTGGGCAATGGCAGCACGGTCTTTGTCGCCAATGCCGATGTGGATACCGGGGACGGTGGTCTTGGAAGCTTTGGCCATGGTTTTCTCCTGGGATGGTGGGTGAAAAAAGCCGCCTACAGGCGCACAAGCACTGTAGCGCAATCGTGTTTCAGGACAGGCGGGCAACGCCCGGCAGTTCGCAGGCGTAAATGGCATTGCGCAGGGCGGCAATCGCTTCATAGCGTGTGAAACTGCGCCGCCAGGCCAGCACCACACGGCGCATGGGCGGGGCGGCGCTGGCATCGCTCTCGCACACCGGCAGGTAGCGGATATAGGTTTCGTCGCTTTTGCGCCGGCGCGAAGTAATTTGCAGCGCCGTGCGCGGCACCGCCAGGCGTGGCACCAGCGTCACGCCCATACCGGCGGCCACCATGTGCTTGATGGTTTCCAGCGACGAGCCTTCAAAGCTTTTGCGTATGCCCTCAGCGTTGCTGGAAAAACGCGCGAACTCGGGGCAGACCTCCAGCACATGGTCACGAAAACAGTGGCCAGCCCCCAGCAGGAGCATGGTCTCGTTCTTGAGCTGCTGCGCCGTCACCGACTTTTGCCCTGCCAGCGGATGGTTGCTGGGCACGGCGGCCAGAAAAGGCTCGTCGTACAACGGCGCCATGGCCAGGCCGGTATCGGGAAAGGGCTCGGCCAGGATGGCACAGTCGATCTCCCCCGTGCGCAGCATCTCCAGCAGCCGGGCGGTGAAGTTCTCTTGCAGCATCAGCGGCATTTGCGGCGTGCGCTCTATGCAGTGGCGCACCAGTTCTGGCAGCAGATAGGGGCCGATGGTGTAGATCACCCCCAAGGTCAGTGCGCCTGCCAGCGGGTCTTTGCCGCGCTTGGCAATCTCCTTGATGGCCGCAGCCTGCTCCAGCACGCTTTGCGCCTGGCGCACGATGTCTTCACCCAGTGGTGTCACCGAGACTTCGCCCACGCTGCGCTCAAATAATTTCACGTCCAGCTCTTCTTCCAGCTTCTTGACGGCCACCGACAGCGTAGGCTGCGATACATAGCAGGCATCGGCGGCCTTGCCAAAGTGCTTTTCACGGGCCACGGCGACGATGTATTTGAGTTCAGTGAGGGTCATGGGGGTGGCAGTGTAAAGAAGCGGGCCACAGCGCTATACCATCTGCTTCTGTCTTCCAGGGA
>NZ_JAQUAL010000057.1:0-18642 GCF_028687295.1 Simplicispira sp. | reverse complement strand
GCCGCAAAACCGATGTGGAAATACTGCTTGTAAACCAGCGTATCGCCGTCCAGGCTGGCGTTGAACTCGGGGAATTTCTTCAGCGCGGCCACCACGGCCTTGATGACGAAGGCCAGCATGGTCACTTTGACGCCGCTCTTCTCGTTCTCTTTGTTGGTAGAGACGCGGAAGGCTTCGAGTTCGGTGATGTCGGCCTCGTCGTTGTTAGTGACGTGGGGAATCATCACCCAGTTGCGGTGCAGGTTGGCACCGCTGATCTTCTTGATGCGGCTCAGCTCCTTGCGCTCGACGGCGCCAAACTTGGCGAAATCGACCTTGGGCCAGGGCAGCAAGTCCAGCCCGGCGCCGGTGCCTGCGCTGGCGGCGGGCGCCTTGGCGGCCTGGGCCTGGGTTTGCAGGCTGCCCGCCATCACCGATTGGGTAAAGGCTTGCACGTCGGCCTGGGTGATGCGGCCTTTGGGGCCGGTGCCCTTGACTTCGGCCAGCGGCACGCCCAGTTCGCGCGCAAATTTGCGCACCGAGGGCGAGGCATGCGGCAGTTTGCCCGTGGGCGCAGCCGTGGGCTGGTGGGCGGGCACGGGGGCGGCGGCGCTGGCTGCTACCAAAGCAGGAGCTGCTGGCGCTTGTGCAGCGGCAGTTGCAAGTGTTTTTGGTGCTGAAACCGTTGCGGGGCCTGCGCTAGCAGCTCCCGAATCAGGAGCGCTTGCTGGTGCCGGTGCTGGTGCGGCGGCAGGTGCGGCGGCGGCGCCTTCGGCCACTTCCAGCGCCAGCACCACGCTGCCTTGCTTGACCTGGTCGCCAATCTGCACGCGCAGCTCCTTGACCACGCCAGCGTGGCTGGAAGGAATCTCCATCGAGGCCTTGTCGGACTCGACGGTGATCAGGCTTTGCTCGGCCTGCACGGTGTCGCCGGGTTTGACCAGCAGCTCAATGACCGTCACGGCGTCGAAGTCGCCAATGTCGGGAACCTGGATTTCAATCAGTGCCATGGTGTGTCTCCCGGTTTCAGGCGTACAGCGGGTTGATGCGGTCGGCCTGGATGCCGTATTTGGCAATGGCCTCGGCCACGCGCTGGGCGGGCAGCTTGCCGTCTTGTGCCAGCGCCTTGAGCGCGGCCACGACGATGTAGTGGCGGTTGATCTCGAAGTGCTCGCGCAGCTTGCTGCGGAAGTCGCTGCGGCCAAAGCCGTCGGTGCCCAGCACCTTGTAGCTGCGCACCGTGCCGTCGGCGTTGGCGGGGATGAAGGGGCGAATCTGCTCAGCGTAGGCCTTCATGTAGTCGGTGGAAGCCACCACGGGGCCGGTGTGACCGCCCAGTTGCTGCGCCACAAAGGGCACGCGCGGCGTCTCCAGCGGGTGCAGCAGGTTCCAGCGCTCGGCGTCCTGGCCATCGCGGGTCAGCTCGTTGAACGATGGGCAGCTCCACACATCGGCCTGCACGCCCCAGTCGGTGGCCAGCAGGGTTTGCGCGGCAAAGGATTCGCGCAGGATGCTGCCCGAGCCCAGCAGCTGCACGCGCTTGTCGCCCTCGGCGCCGGGTTTGCACAGGTACATGCCCTTGATGATCTGCGCCTCAGTGCCGGGGGTGAGGCCGGGCATGGCGTAGTTCTCGTTGAGCAGGGTCAGGTAGTAGAAGACGTTTTCCTGGCGCTCGACCATGCGCTGCAAGCCGTGGTGCAGGATGACGGCCACTTCATGGGCAAAGGTGGGGTCGTAGCTGACGCAGTTGGGGATCGTGCCTGCCAGGATGTGGCTGTGGCCGTCTTCGTGCTGCAAGCCTTCGCCGTTGAGCGTGGTGCGGCCCGAGGTGCCGCCCAGCAAGAAGCCGCGCGCCTGCATATCGCCCGCTGCCCAGGCCAGGTCGCCAATGCGCTGGAAGCCGAACATCGAGTAGTACACGTAGAACGGGATCATGATCCGGTTGTTGGTGCTGTAGCTGGTGGCGGCGGCAATCCAGCTGCTCATGCCGCCGGCCTCGTTGATGCCTTCTTGCAGGATTTGCCCGGCCTTGTCTTCCTTGTAGTACATGACCTGGTCTTTATCGACCGGGGTGTACTGCTGGCCTGCGGGGTTGTAGATGCCGATCTGGCGGAACAGCCCTTCCATGCCGAAGGTGCGCGCCTCATCGACCAGGATGGGCACCACGCGCGGGCCCAGGGCCTGGTCGCGCAGCAGCTGCGTCAAAAAGCGCACGTAGGCTTGCGTGGTGCTGATCTCGCGGCCCTCGGGCGTGGGCTCCAGGATGGCCTTGAAGGTGTCGAGTGCAGGCACCGTGAAGCTCTCGTCCGATTTCACACGGCGGTGTGGCAGGTAGCCGCCCAGCGCTTTGCGGCGCGCGTGCAGGTACTGCATTTCCGGGGTGTCGTCGGCTGGCTTGTAGAAAGGCAGCTCGGCGATCTGGCTGTCGGGCACGGGGATGTTGAAGCGGTCGCGGAAGGCCTTGATGTCTTCGTCGCTGAGCTTTTTGGTCTGGTGAACGGTGTTCTTGGCCTCGCCAATCTTGCCCATGCCAAAGCCCTTGACGGTCTTGATGAGCAGCACCGAAGGCTGGCCGCCGTGGTTTTGCGCCGCATGGAAGGCGGCGTACACCTTTTGCGAGTCGTGGCCACCGCGTTGCAGGTTCCAGATTTCGTCGTCGCTCATGTGCTCGACCATCTTCAGCGTGCGCGGGTCGCGGCCAAAGAAGTTTTTGCGCACGTAGGCACCGTCGTTGGCCTTCATGGCCTGGTAGTCGCCGTCGTTGGTTTCCATCATGAGCTTGCGCAGCGCGCCGTCATGGTCTTTGGCCAGCAGCTCGTCCCAGCCCTTGCCCCAGATCAGTTTGATGACGTTCCAGCCCGCGCCACGGAACTCGCCTTCCAGCTCCTGGATGATTTTGCCGTTGCCGCGCACCGGGCCATCGAGGCGCTGCAAGTTGCAGTTGATGACGAACACCAGGTTGTCGAGCTTCTCGCGCGCGGCCAGGCCAATGGCGCCCAGGGATTCGACTTCGTCCATTTCGCCATCGCCGCAGAACACCCAGACCTTGCGGTTTTCGGTGTTGGCAATGCCACGGGCGTGCAGGTATTTCAAAAAGCGCGCTTGGTAAATCGCCATCAACGGCCCCAGGCCCATGGACACGGTGGGGAACTGCCAGAACTCGGGCATGAGCTTGGGGTGGGGGTAGCTGGACAGGCCCTTGCCGTCCACTTCCTGGCGGAAATTGAGCAGTTGCTCTTCCGAGATGCGCCCTTCCAGATAAGCACGCGCGTAAATGCCGGGCGAGACGTGGCCCTGGATGTAGAGCAGATCGCCGCCGTGGTTGTCGCTCTCGGCGTGCCAGAAGTGGTTGAAGCCCGCACCAAACATGCTGGCCAGCGAGGCAAAGGAGCCGATGTGGCCGCCCAGATCGCCCCCTTCAGGCGGGTTGTGGCGGTTGGCCTTGACGACCATGGCCATGGCGTTCCAGCGCATGTAGGCGCGCAGGCGCTGCTCGATTTCGAGGTTGCCGGGGCTGCGCGCTTCCTGGCTGGGCTCGATGGTATTGACGTAGCCGGTGTTGGCCGAGAAAGGCATGTCCACGCTGCTTTGGCGGGCATGTTCCAGCAGCTGCTCCAGCAGAAAGTGGGCGCGCTCTGAGCCCTGGCTCTCGATGACGGCGGACAGCGCATCCGTCCATTCGCGTGTTTCTTGAAGATCGCTATCGAGGCCGCTGGCGCTGGCCTGTGGATCGGTCTGTGCTGACATGGTTTGTCTCCTATCGGTTGACCACAAATGGGGTGCGCGCTGGAGGCGCTGCGGCACAAGTTTCGCATATTTTTTCGCAATTTCAAATGATGCCTTCAATTTCCACAATGCGAAAAATTGCTGCAACCGCACAAAAATACGAGGCTGGGCACAGCGCTGGCGCACCCTACACTTGCAGCCCATATGTACCGGACTTCTCTCACTGCAATACAGACACATGGCTCGTCGCTGGTGCGCGGATGGCGCGCCTGGTGGCGCAGCCTTTCGCCCACGCGCCAGGACAGGTTTGCCGCACTGGCACCTTTGGCGGCCGTGCTGATGTTCATGGCGGCCATCGTGGCGGCGTTCTGGTACTTGCGCATGGAAGAAGGCGAGCGCGAACAGGAAGCCCTGCGCCGTGACGCGGAATACGCCCAGCAGCGCGTGCGCCTGCGCCTGCTGGAGCGCCAGGAGCAGCTCATGCGCATTGCCCGCGACCTGTCCAACCAGGACATGGACAAAGCCCAGTTTGGCCAGCGCGCCGAAGCCCTGATCAGCCAATACCCCGAGCTGCAAGCCATCACCTGGCTGGACGATCACGGCCGCACCAAAGCCAGCCATGCCGCGCCATCGCTGGCGGGCGAGCAGGTGCGCGTGCCCGGCGAAGTGCTCAAAAGTGGCGAAACCGCCGACACCTTTGGCCTGACGCGCGATTTGCAGCAACCGGTGTACGCCCAGCAAAGCGCCACCGACGGCGAAACCACGCCCCTGCTCCAGCTGCAAGTGCCCATCAACGTGCAAGGCCAGTTTGGCGGCGTGGTGCTGGGCGAATACTCCATCGACAGCCTGCTGCGCTACGGCACGCCCACCGAGGTGCTGGCGCGCTACGCAGTCACACTGCTGGACGCCAAAGGACAGGTGCTGGCGGGCACACCGCTGGCGCCGCGCCACCGCTCAGCCCAGTGGCTCCCCTGGAGCGCACAGGCCAACGCCTACGAAGTGCCCGTCTCGCCCGTAGGCAACGGCCTGGTGCTGCGGGCCCAGGCCTACCGCACCTCGCTGGGGGTGGTGGGCAGCGGCCTGTTCTGGCTGGTCGTCACGCTCAGCGCCATGACGGCCTGGATGCTGATTGCCACCTGGCGCCACACCCGTCGGCGCATGCAGACGCAGCTGGCGCTGGTGGCAGAAACCAATTTCCGCCGCGCCATGGAAAACTCCGTGCTCACCGGTATGCGCGCCCTTGACCTGCAAGGCCGCATCACCTATGTGAACGCCGCCTTCTGCCAGATGACGGGCTGGAGCGAGGCCGAGCTGGTGGGGCAAGTACCGCCCTACTCTTACTGGCCCGAGTCCGACCACGAGCAATTGCAAAACCACCTGAAGGATGAGCTGAGCGGCAAAACCATGCCCGGCGGCTTTCAGGTGCGGGTGCGGCGCAAAAACGGTGCGGTGTTTGATGCGCGGCTGTACGTCTCGCCCCTCATCGACGCGCGCGGCCAGCAAACGGGCTGGATGACATCGATGACCGACATCACCGAGCCCAACCGCATCCGCGAGCAGCTCTCGGCCTCGCACGAGCGCTTCACCATCGTGCTCGAAGCGCTGGACGCTTCGGTATCGGTCGCGCCGCTGGGCAGCGAGGAGCTGCTGTTTGCCAACAAGCTCTACCGCCAGTGGTTTGGTTCGCAAACGGTGGGGCACTTGCAGCTGGTGGCACAGGCAGGCGTGCTGCCCTCGACCAGCGCCAGCGGGGCCGATGACGAAGACGGCCTGATGGGCCTGCCTGCCGACTCCCTGACCAGCGCGCACTCGGAAAACGCCGAAATCTACCTGCCCGATCTGGGCAAGTGGCTGGAGGTGCGCTCGCGCTATCTCAGCTGGGTGGACGGTCGCCTAGCGCAGATGGTGATTGCCACCGACATCACACCCCGGCGCCAGGCCGAAGAGCAGGCTGCGCGCCAGACCGAACGCGCCCAGTCGGTCAGCCGCCTCATCACCATGGGCGAGATGGCGTCCAGCGTGGCGCACGAACTCAACCAGCCGCTCACGGCCATCAACAACTACTGCAGCGGCATCATCTCGCGCATCCACAGCGGCCAGATCACGCAGGAAACCCTGCTCACGGCGCTGGAAAAAACCGCCCACCAGGCCCAGCGCGCGGGCCAGATCATCCAGCGCATCCGCGACTTCGTGAAAAAAAGCGAGCCCAACCGCCAACTGGCCGACGTGGCCAACATGGTGGCCGAAGCCGTGGAACTGGCCGACATCGAACTGCGCCGACACAACGTGCGCCTGACCCACCATGTGGCAGCGCGCCTGCCCCCGGTCATGGCCGACTCCATCCTGATCGAGCAGGTGCTGATCAACCTGATGAAAAACGCCGCCGAATCGATTGCCCAGGCGCGCCGCCCCCCAGCCGGTCGCAGCGTGGAGCTGCGCGTGGTGCCCAAGCAGGTCGATGGCCAGGAGGTGGTGGAATTTTCTGTGCAGGACACCGGCCAGGGCCTGGCCGCAGAGGTGCTGGAGCGCCTGTTCGAAGCCTTCTTCTCCACCAAGCAAGAAGGCATGGGCATGGGACTGAATTTGTGCCGCAGCATCGTCGAATCCCACCAAGGGAGAATGCAGGCGCAGAACCTCTACAATGGTTCGGAGGTCACGGGGTGCCGGTTTTCATTCTGGCTTCCGCTTGCTGCACCTCCCAGTGACACTACAAATCTTGTAGCAAACGCACACCCCCCAAGGACAATTGCATGAGTTTGATTCCGAAAAAAGGCACTGTTTACGTAGTCGACGATGACGAGGCCGTGCGCGATTCGCTGCAATGGCTGCTCGAAGGAAAGGACTACCGGGTACGCTGCTTTGATTCGGCCGAATCCTTTCTGGCGCGCTACGACCAGCGCGAAGTGGCCTGCCTGATCGTGGACATCCGCATGGGCGGCATGACCGGGCTGGAGCTGCAAGACCGGCTGATCGAGCGCAAGTCGCCGCTCCCCATCGTCTTCATCACCGGCCACGGCGATGTGCCCATGGCGGTCAACACCATGAAGAAGGGCGCGTTGGACTTCATCCAGAAGCCGTTCAATGAAGAAGAACTGGTAGGACTGGTCGAACGCATGCTGGAGCATGCCCGCGAGGCTTTCACCGGCCACCAGCAGGCCGCCAGCCGCGACGCCCTGCTCTCCAAGCTCACCACCCGCGAAGCCCAGGTGCTGGAGCGCATCGTCGCTGGCCGCCTGAACAAGCAGATCGCCGACGACCTGGGCATCAGCATCAAAACGGTGGAAGCGCACCGCGCCAACATCATGGAAAAGCTTGGCGCCAACACCGTGGCCGATTTGCTCAAGATTGCCCTGGGGCAAAACGCACCCAAGGCCTGAGGGGCGATAGCTCCTTTTTTCATAGCTGCTAGCGCTCACCACGTAAGCGCTAGAGCCTATTTTCATTGGAATTCTCAAATGACAGCCCAACTGATTGACGGCAACGCCCTCTCGCGCCAACTGCGCACCGAAGTGGCCCAGCGCGCAGCCGCCTTGCGCGCGCGCGGCACCACCCCCGGCCTGGCCGTGGTGCTGGTGGGCGACAACCCCGCCAGCCAGGTCTATGTGCGCAACAAAGTCAAAGCCTGCGAAGAGGCCGGCCTGCACTCGGTGCTGGAGAAATACGACGCCAGCCTGAGCGAAGCCGAGCTGCTGGCCCGCGTCGAGGCGCTGAACAACGACCCGGCCATCCACGGCATCCTGGTGCAACTGCCACTGCCTGCGCACATCGACGACCACAAAGTGATTGAAGCCATCTCGCCGCTGAAGGACGTGGACGGCTTCCACGTGGCCAGCGCGGGTGCGCTGATGGTGGGCGAAGTCGGCTTCAAAGCCTGCACGCCCTATGGCTGCATGAAGATGCTCGAATCCATCGGCATGAAGGATTTGCGCGGCAAGCACGCGGTCGTGATTGGCCGCAGCAACATCGTCGGCAAACCCATGGCCATGATGCTGCTGGCAGCCAACGCCACCGTCACCGTCTGCCACAGCGGCACCTTTGATCTGGCTGCCATGACGCGCCAGGCAGACATCGTGGTCGCCGCCGTGGGCAAGCGCAACGTGCTCACTGCTGACATGGTCAAGCCCGGCGCCGTGGTGATTGACGTGGGCATGAACCGCAACGATGAAGGCAAGCTCTGCGGCGATGTGGACTTTGATGGCGTCAAGGCAGTGGCGGGCTACATCACCCCGGTGCCCGGCGGCGTAGGCCCCATGACCATCACCATGCTGCTGGTCAACACCTTGGAGGCGGCCGAGCGCGCTGCGGCAGGCTGAAATCTGCGCGCCATTTTTCATCCGCCACGGCCCTTCGTATTGAACTGATGCGCGGCAACGCCATCTGACCCCGCATGAGCAATCCCCTCCTCGCCTTCACCGACCTGCCCGCGTTCGATCGCATCACCCCCGCTGACGTGGCGCCCGCCATGGACGTGCTGCTGGAGCGCGCCAATGCAGCCCTGGAAACCGTCACTGCGCCCGATTTTCCCGCCCGCTGGGATGCCATGGCGCAGGTGCTGGATGTAGCCACCGAGGCGCTGGGCCGGGCCTGGGGGGCCGTAAGCCACCTCAACAGCGTGGCCGATACGCCCGAACTGCGCGCCGCCTACAACGAGGCCCTGCCGCGCGTCACCGATTTCTGGACGCGCTTGGGTGCCGACGAGCGCCTTTACGCCAAATACAAGGCCATGGACCCGGCGCTGCTCAACAGCGAACAGCGCCAGGCACACCAGAACGCCGTGCGCAACTTTGTGCTCTCGGGCGCTGAACTGACGGGCGCCGACAAAGAGCGATTCGCGCAAATCCAGGAGCGCATGGCCGAGTTGCAGCAAAAATTCAGCGAAAACGCACTCGATGCCACCGACGCCTACACCTACTACGCCAGCGCCGACGAAGTCGCTGGCCTGCCCGACGACGTGCAGCGCACCGCCCGCGCTGCCGCCCAGGCGCTGGGCAAAGACGGCTACCAGCTCACGCTGAAGATGCCCTGCTACCTGCCGGTGATGCAGTTTGCGCACAGCAGCGCCCTGCGCGCCACGCTGTACCGCGCCTACGTCACCCGCGCCTCCGACCAGGCCCCGGCAGAGGCGCTGCAATTCGACAACACCGGCTTCATCCGCGAAATCCTGGCCCTGCGCCAGGAAGAAGCCCAACTGCTGGGCTACGTCAACTTTGGCGAAGTCTCGGTGGTGCCCAAGATGGCCGAGTCGCCCGCACAGGTCATTGCGTTTTTGCGCGATCTGGCCCAACGGGCCCGGCCTTACGCTGAAAAAGACGTGGCCGATTTGCGCGCCTTTGCCGCCGAACACCTGAATTTGCCAGACCCCCAGCCCTGGGACTGGCCGTATGTGGCAGAAAAGCTCAAAGAAGCGCGCTACGCCTTCAGCGAGCAGGAGCTGCGCCAATACTTCCCGGCGCCCAAAGTGCTGGCGGGCCTGTTCAAGATCATTGAAACGCTGTTTGAAGTGGCCATCCGCCGCGACCAGGCGCCAGTGTGGCACCCGGCGGTGGAGTTCTACCGCATCGAGCGCGATGGCCAGCTGGTCGGCCAGTTCTACCTGGATTTGCCTGCGCGCAACGGCAAGCGTGGCGGCGCCTGGATGGACGATGTGCGCACCCGCTGGCTGCACCCGGACAACGGCCAGTTGCAAACCCCGGTGGCGCATCTGGTGTGCAACTTTGCCAGCGGTGTGGACGGCAAGCCCGCCCTGCTCACCCACGACGATGTGATCACGCTGTTCCATGAATTTGGCCACGGCCTGCACCACATGCTGACCCAGGTGAACGAGCGCGACGTATCGGGCATTGGTGGCGTGGAATGGGATGCCGTAGAACTGCCCAGCCAGTTCATGGAAAACTTCTGCTGGGAATGGGATGTACTCAAGCACATGACTGCCCACGCCGACACCGGCGAACCGCTGCCACGCGCCCTGTTCGACAAGATGATTGCAGCCAAGAACTTCCAGAGCGGCATGCAGACGCTGCGCCAGATCGAGTTCTCGCTGTTCGACATGCTGCTGCACACCGAGCACGATCCGGCACAAGATTTCATGCCCCTGCTGGAGCTGGTGCGCGCCGAAGTCGCTGTACTGCAACCACCGGCGTTCAGCCGCACTGCGCACACTTTCAGCCACATCTTTGCTGGTGGCTACGCGGCAGGGTATTACAGCTACAAGTGGGCTGAAGTGCTCAGTGCCGATGCCTACGCCGCCTTTGAAGAAACCGCCGCCGCAGATGGCACCCCCAACGCCGAGACGGGCCGCCGCTACCGCCAAGCCATTCTGGAAGCAGGCGGCAGCCGCCCGGCCATGGAGTCATTCAAAGCCTTCCGGGGCCGCGAGCCCAGCCTGGACGCATTGTTGCGCCACCAGGGCATGGCCTGATCAGGCCATAGCACAGCACCTTGGCGTGGCGTGCCCGTTGCCGCTATTTCTGGAGACAACCCATGCATTTCTTTTCCCACACCTTGGCAGTGGCTGCGGCGCTGGGCTTGCTGGCCGGGGCTGGCACAGCCCAGGCACAGCAGGTTTACCGCATCGTCGGCCCCGACGGCAAAGTCACCTTCTCTGACCGCTCCCCCAGCCATGAGGCACCGGTAGCCGCAGAGGGGCGTGCAGCCACGGTGCAGGATGGCGGGGCAAGCTCTGCACTGCCTTATGCGTTGGGCCAGATTGCCGCCCGCTTTCCCGTCACGCTGTACACGGCTGCCGACTGTGCGCCCTGCGCCAGCGCACGCAGCATGCTGGTCAGCCGGGGCATCCCGTTCACAGAACGCACTGTCGGCAGCAACGAGGACATCGAAGCACTCAAACGGCTGAGCGGCAACACCAGTTTGCCGTTTGGCTCCATCGGCAACCAACAGCTGCAAGGCTTCTCTGACAGCGAGTGGACGCAGTACCTGAACGCGGCGGGTTACCCCACGCAGTCGCAGTTACCGCCCAGCTACCGTCGCCCGGCGGCCACGCCTTTGGTAGCAATCAAACGCGCCGAGCCTGCGGCGCGGCCCAACGAAGACCGCACACCAGCGACACCCAACACAGGAATGCCACTGCCTGCGCAAGGCCCCGCACCCAGCAACCCAGCAGGCATACGCTTCTGAGAACGCGGGGGACGGCGATGCCCAAGCGGGCATCGGAACACTCAATACGTCAGAGTTTCCACGCCGCTGGCCGTACCCAAAAGGCACACCGAGGCTTTCTGGTGTGCAAAAACGCCTACTGTCACCACACCAGGCCACTGGTTCACCGCAGACTCGAACGCCAGCGGGTCGGTAATGCGCAGACCATGCACATCCAAAATATGCTGGCCGTTATCGGTAACCAGTGGCTGACCATCTTTCAGCCGCAAAGTGGCCTGTCCACCCAGGGCGGCAAACCGGCGTGCAATCTGCTGGGCGGCCATGGGAATGACTTCAACAGGTAGCGGAAATTGCCCCAGCGTGGCCACCCGCTTGGACTCATCGGCAATGCACACAAAGCGCTGCGCCAGCGCAGCAACGATTTTTTCGCGCGTCAGCGCCGCACCACCACCTTTGATCATGTAGCCATGGCCATCAATTTCGTCGGCGCCATCGACATACACCGACAACTGCTCGACCGCATTGGCATCCAGTACGGGAATGCCGATGGCCTGGAGGCGCGCAGTGCTGGCTTCCGAGCTGGAAACGGCGGCGCGAACCTGGTCTTTCATGGTAGCCAGCGCATCAATGAACTTGTTGACCGTGGAGCCGGTGCCCACGCCCACAATGTCACCGGGGGCGATATAGCGCAGTGCGGCTTGGCCAACCATGGCCTTGAGTTCGTCTTGGGTCAGGGGGGAAGAAGTGGTCGTCATGGGAGAGAATCGGGGGTGAACCTTGAATTATCCCCATGTCACTGATTCCCTACGCCCTCACCCGCCCCTTTTTGTTTGGCATGGACGCCGAAGCCGCCCACGACCTCACCATGGACATGCTTTCCCGCGGCCAAGGCACCCCCCTGCAATGGGCCTGGTGCAACGAAACGGTCGATGACCCGATTGAACTGGCGGGCCTGACTTTTCCAAACCGTGTTGGCATGGCTGCAGGCCTGGACAAGAATGCCCGCTGTATTGATGCGCTGGGCGCCATGGGTTTTGGCTTTGTGGAAGTGGGCACCGTGACGCCCAAGCCCCAACCAGGCAACCCCAAGCCACGCATGTTTCGCTTACCTGAGGCCAAAGCGCTGATCAACCGGTTGGGCTTCAACAACGACGGACTCGACGCCTTTGTACGCAACGTGCAACAAGCGAAGTTCCGCACGCAAAAACGCCGTCACCCCATGCTGCTGGGCCTGAACATCGGCAAAAACGCGGCCACCCCTATCGAGAATGCGACGGCAGACTACCTGACCTGTCTGGATGGTGTGTACCCCCACGCAGACTACGTTACGGTCAACATCAGCTCCCCCAACACCCAAAATTTGCGCGCCCTGCAAAGCGATGCGGCGCTGGACAGCCTGCTGGGCGCCATTGCGGAGCGGCGCGAGGTGCTCGCCCGCCAGTACACCCGCCCTGATGGCAAAGGTGGCACACAAGCTCGGCGGGTGCCTATTTTTGTCAAGATTGCACCGGATTTGGACGAGGCACAGGTAGCAGTCATCGCCTCGACACTGGAGCGCCATGGCATGGATGGCGTGATTGCCACCAACACCACGATTGGGCGCAGCGCCGTGCAGGGGTTGCGCCATGCCAATGAAACTGGTGGCTTGAGCGGTGCGCCGGTGCTGGAAGCGAGCAACCAGGTGATTCGCCAACTGCGCGCTGCCTTGGGTAGCCGCTTCCCCATCATCGGCGTGGGTGGCATCATGAGCGCCGACGCCGCCGTGGCCAAAATACGTGCCGGAGCCGATGTGGTGCAAATCTACACCGGATTGATCTACGAAGGACCGGCTTTGGTCAGCAAAGCCGCACAGGCGATCAAGACGATGGCGTAACCACCAAAGAACAGGCGCCCCAAAGGCGCCTGTAGTGCTCAAAATATCAACGAGAGCGCAATCGCACCACCAAGGGCCACACCACACTGGCCCAACGCACCAGCCGCCGAGGACCAGCAGCCAGAGCAACACCTGCCAATGCAGCGACGGCCACAGGATGTTGTTTCACAAACACCATCAGGCGCAACACCAAAGTCTCGGGCAAGGCGCCTTGACCGGTTCTCACCGCAGCGGCCAGCGACTGCGACCGCTGGCTTCTGCGTGCAGCCAGACGCTCACGCTGGGCTGCAATGCGCGCCAGCACACGCTGCTGCTCTGCTGTAGGCAGCAGCGGTTTTTTAACCATGGGAATCGGCATATTCACAGCTGCTCCTTGATGCCACGCCAGTCCTGAAGCAGTTCACGGCGTGTCAGAGCAAAAGCACTGCCTGCCTGGCGCACCATAGACACCAAGGCCCACATTGCTGCACCCCACAACAGAAGCCAGCCACCAGCCACCAGCCAAGCGACCAAGATGCGCTGCGGCGTATCCCAGAACTGAACCATCAGGGCCAATGACAACAAGATGAGGGCTACCACGGTCAGACCAGCAACCAAAATGGTCAGCACCAGCAAATAGCGCAAACGCCTTTTCTGCTCCTGCCACTCCAAGTGCGCCAGCTCCAGCCTGTCCTCTGCGGCGATGGCGCCTTCAATCAGCGAAGCGCGCCAACGCGCCACAAAGGCTTCCAGACCAAGCATGGAAATCCAGTTCATATGGCGGCCTCCTTGAAGATTGGCAAGACCGCACGATGGAGCGCGATCCGTCGCCCCCGATCAGCGGCGCGCAAGCAGAAAACCAACCAAAGCGCCAACCGCCATAGCGGCACCAGCCACACGCCATGGTTCATCGTGTGCATAGCGATCGGCAGCACGGGCAGCGTCCTTGGCTTGGCGCGCAGCTTCCTGCGCCGCATGGACTGCTGCATCGCGAACGTTGTGCATACCATCGTCCAGACGTTGGCGCAGAACTTTGATTTCAGGCACGCTGTCGAGGTCTTTGCTGGACAACAATCCACGCAAATCGGCGACCAGTTTTTCCAGTTCAGTCTGGGTGCTGGAAATGGTGTCGGAAACGGAGTTCGTCATACAAGCCTTTCGTTAGAAAATAAATGGGCTACGAACCACGCACTGTGCACATGGCTTCGCAACGCACGCTCATCTTAGCGAAATCAATAGCAGCAACCCGAAAACCAGAAATTAAAAAACCCTTGCAGACACAAGGCCTGCAAGGGTTGAATTGGTGGGTGATACATGGATCGAACATGTGACCCCTGCCGTGTGAAGGCAGTGCTCTACCGCTGAGCTAATCACCCGTCGTGAAATTCACGAGGACTGTCAAAAACTGAAAATATGGTGGGTGATACATGGATCGAACATGTGACCCCTGCCGTGTGAAGGCAGTGCTCTACCGCTGAGCTAATCACCCGTGTCATCGTGACAGCCCGCAATTATGGCACAGTTTTTTCGGCGTTCTGAATGGACCGAAAAATTGTTTTGCCACCACAGGCTTTGTCGATCTGGGCCAGCACGCCCTCATGGGAAGCAGCCTCCTCTTCACTGGCGTGCAGCACGGGCAATGCAATGCCACGCAAATCGATGCCACTGACCACGCTGAGCGCCTGTGCACCTTCTGCTACCTCGTCGGCAATGAGCAGCGCATCCTGCCCACGGGTGAGGTTGATGTACACATCGGCCAGCAGTTCCGCATCCAGCAGCGCGCCGTGCAGGGTGCGGCCCGAGTTGTCCACGCCCAGGCGGTCACACAACGCGTCGAGCGAATTGCGTTTGCCCGGGTACATCTCCTTGGCCATGACCAAGGTGTCGGTCACCTCTTCGACAAAATCGCGAAAAGGCGCTCGGCCCGTCAGCTCCAGCTCTTTGTTGAGAAAGCCTACGTCAAACGCGGCGTTGTGGATGATGATTTCAGCACCTTGCAGGTACGCCATTAGCTCATCAACCACGGCACTGAAGGGCGGCTTGTCCTTCAAAAATTCATTGCTGATGCCGTGGATACGCAGCGCATCCGGGTGGCTGTCGCGCCCCGGGTTCAGATAAAAGTGCTTGTTGTTGCCGGTGAGCTTGCGCGCCACCAGCTCAACACAGCCGATTTCAATGATGCGGTCGCCGCCCTCAGCCGACAGGCCGGTGGTTTCCGTATCCAGAACAATCTGCCGCACCATGTCAGTGGTTTTCCTTGGCGTGGTTGATGGAGTATTTGGGGATTTCCACCGTCACATTCGCACCCGCCAGAATGGCCTGGCAGCTCAGGCGCGACTGTGGCTCCAGGCCCCAGGCACGGTCAAGCAGGTCTTCCTCTTCTTCTTCGGGCGCATTGAGCGTCTGGAACCCCTCGCGCACGATCACATGGCAGGTCGTGCAGGCACAGCTCATGTCGCAGGCGTGCTCGATGTTGATGTGGTGCTCCAGCAGGGCCTCGCAAATGGAGGTGCCTGCGGGGGCGGTGATTTCAGCGCCAGCGGGGCAGTATTCGGGGTGGGGCAGGATTTTGATGACGGGCATAACGTGTTTTGCAGGGGTGAGAAGGGTTACAGGCTTTGCACGTTCTTGCCCGCAAGCGCCGCGCGGATGCCACGGTTCATGCGCTGCGCGGCAAAGGCTTCGGTGCCATGGGCCAGGGCCTGCGTGGCGGACTCGATGGCAGCGGCGTCCTGGCTGGTTTGCTGGCTGCGCAGGGCGGCCATCAGGGCGTCGATGGCGGCACGCTCGGTGCCCGAGAGCAAATCCCCATCGGCGTCAAGTGCGCTTTGGGTGGCCATCAGCATGCGGTCGGCATCGACCCGGGCCTCTACCAGCGCGCGCGCCTGGATGTCTTGGGCGGCGGTGGCAAAACCGTCTTGCAGCATTTGGGCGACTTGGTCGTCGCTCAACCCATAAGACGGCTTGACGTCGATGTGCGCCTCGACGCCACTGACCTGCTCTTTGGCACTGACAGACAGCAGGCCGTCGGCATCCACCGTGAAAGTGACACGGATGCGCGCTGCGCCCGCTGCCATGGGCGGAATGCCACGCAGCTCAAAACGCGCCAGGCTGCGGCAGTCTTGCACCAGATCGCGCTCGCCCTGCACCACATGCAGCGCCAGCGCGGTCTGGCCGTCTTTGTAGGTGGTGAAGTCCTGCGCCTTGGCGGTGGGAATGGTTTCATTGCGCGACACAATGCGCTCGACCAAACCGCCCATGGTTTCAATGCCCAAGGAGAGCGGAATCACGTCCAGCAGCAGCAAATCGCCCGCTGTGTTGTTGCCCGCCAGCTGGTTGGCCTGGATGGCCGCACCCAGCGCCACCACTTCATCGGGGTTCAGGTTGGTCAGGGGCGTGCGGCCAAAAAATTCGCCCACGGCGCGCTGCACCTGCGGCATGCGCGTGGAGCCGCCCACCATGACCACGCCCTGCACCTCGGCGGGGCTGAGCTGGGCATCGCGCAGCGCCCGGCGCACCGCCGCCAGCGAGCGCGCAGTGAGGTGCGCTGTGGCAGCCTCAAAGTCAGCACGTTTGACATCAAATTGCACTGTAACGCCCGCCAGATGTGCGCTATAAGCTATGCTTTCAGTAGCAGTCAAAGCCTCTTTGCAAGCCCGGGAAGCCAAACGCGCAGCGGCTTTATCGGCTGGCGTGCTCACCTGCAAGCCCAGTTGCTGCAACACCCAGTCGGCCAGCGCACTGTCGTAGTCATCGCCACCCAAGGAGGAATCGCCGCCGGTGGAAATCACCTCGAACACGCCCTGCGTCAAGCGCAGGATGGAGATGTCAAACGTGCCACCGCCCAGGTCGTACACGGCATAGACGCCTTCGCTGGCGTTGTCCAGGCCATAGGCAATGGCCGCAGCCGTGGGCTCGTTGATCAGGCGCAGCAGGTGGATGCCCGCGAGCTGGGCGGCATCCTTGGTGGCCTGGCGCTGGGCATCGTCAAAGTAGGCAGGCACGGTGATGACGGCGCCGTACAGGTCGTCGTTGAAGGTGTCTTCGGCACGGTAGCGCAGCGTGGCCAGGATGTCGGCGCTGATTTCCACCGGCGACTTCACGCCGCCCGCCGTGGCCAGGCTGACCATGCCGCCCTGCCCTGCGCCAGCATGCGTACTGCCGTTGGCAAAGTCGTAGGGCAGCTTGTCGGCATGGTCGATGTCGGCCAGTCCGCGTCCCATGAAGCGCTTGACCGAGACGATGGTGTTGCGCGCATCTTCCGTCTGGGCAGCAGCGGCGTCGTGGCCAATCTGGCGCTTGCCGCCTTCAAGGTAGCGCACGATGGAGGGCAACAGCACCCGGCCTGCATCGTCGGGCAGACACTCGGCAACGCCATTGCGCACCGCAGCCACCAAAGAGTGCGTGGTGCCCAGGTCAATACCGACGGCAATACGCCGTTGGTGCGGGTCGGGGGACTGGCCGGGTTCGGAAATCTGCAACAGCGCCATGGATTTTTTCTGGTGTGGGTAGAGAGAAGGTCGTTATTGTCCCAGCAGGTCTTGGCGGCGCTCTATGTCCTGGGCAAAACGCGCAATGAACATGAGGGCTCTGACCTGCTGGGCAGCGGCGGTGTAGTCGTGCTGCTCGTCGATCAACGTGGCACAGCGCTCCAATGCATCCTGGCGCGCCTGGCGCACTTCGCCTTCCAGGGCGTCGAGCGCGGCGGCGCTATCGGCCTCGTCCAGTGCCTCGCGCCACTCCATTTGCTGCATCAGAAACTGCGCTGGCATGGTGGTGTTGTCTTCGGCACGGATGGGCGCGCCGTTCAGTTCGCACAGGTAGGCCGCGCGGCGCTGCGGGTCTTTGATGCGCTGGTAGGCCTCGTTGATGCGCACCGACCACTGCATGGCCACGCGCTGCGCAGCGGCGCCCTGGGCCGCAAAGCGGTCGGGGTGCACTTCGCGCTGTAGTTCTTTCCAGCGTGCATCGAGCGCACTGCGCTCCTGGGCAAAGCGCTGGGGCACGCCAAACAACGCAAAATCGTCAGATTGCAGGTTCATAGGTCATAAAAAAACCGCCAGCACGGTGCGCGGTGGCGGTTTTGCACAAAGGTTGCAGGCAAATTTTGCTCAAACCCGGAAGCTTTCTCCGCAGCCGCAGCGGTCGCGCTCGTTGGGGTTGTTGAAGCGAAAGCCTTCATTGAGGCCCTCGCGCACAAAATCCAGTTCGGTACCGTCGATGTAGGCCAGGCTTTTCGGGTCGATCAACACCTTGACGCCATGGTTTTCAAACACCAGGTCTTCGGGCGCGGCCTCGTCCACATACTCCAGCTTGTAGGCCAAGCCCGAGCAGCCACTGGTCTTGACGCCCAACCGCACACCCAGCCCCTGGCCGCGCCGGGCCAGGTAGCGGCTGACATGCCGGGCTGCTGCTTCAGTCAGCGTGATGGCCATGGCGTCAGGCAGCGGCAGGCGCTGCGGCGCCGTGCTTGGCCTTGTAGTCCTGCACTGCGGCCTTGATGGCGTCTTCGGCCAGGATCGAGCAGTGGATCTTCACTGGCGGCAGCGCCAGTTCTTCGGCGATTTCGCTGTTTTTCAGCGCAGCCGCTTCGTCCAGCGTTTTGCCCTTGACCCACTCCGTCACCAGGGACGATGAGGCGATGGCCGAGCCACAGCCATAGGTCTTGAAGCGCGCGTCTTCGATGACGCCGGTTTCAGGGTTGACCTTGATTTGCAGCTTCATCACGTCGCCGCAGGCAGGTGCGCCGACCATGCCGGTGCCGACCGATTCGTCGCCCTTGTCAAACGAACCCACGTTGCGTGGGTTTTCATAGTGGTCAATCACTTTGTCGGAATAGGCCATAATTTACTCCTTTATTAATAGCTACTAGCGCTTGCTGCGCAAGGTCTAGAGGCCAATTTGATACATATTATTAGTGGGCTGCCCACTGGATGGTGCTGAGGTCTACACCATCCTGGAACATCTCCCAC
>NZ_JAQUAL010000203.1:0-4361 GCF_028687295.1 Simplicispira sp. | reverse complement strand
CCACCAGCTCCTGGTTGCGCTGGTGGTTGGCGCGGGCAATCGAGAGTTCTGCCTGCGCCTGCTGCACCTGTGCGCGCGGCAACTGGTCGTCCAATTGCACCAGCAACTGGCCCTGGCGCACCCGCGCCCCATCGCGAAAATGCAGTTGCGTGACGCGCCCACTGACCTCGGGGCGCAGCACCACGCTGCGGCGTGACCGCAAACTGCCCACAGCCTGTACTTCGTCACTGATTGCCATGGCGCGCACGTGCGCTACTTCAACACTGATGGGTTTCGCTGCACCGGCACGCTGGGCATTGCGCGCCACGGCAGGCGCGGCATTCTGCGGCGCGGCAGCACCTGGTTTTTGCAGCCACCAGGCTGCGGTACCGGCGCCGACCATGCCGATCACCGCAACGACAAGATAGAGTGCTCTGGAGGCCATAACAATAGACGGGGGAGTTACCTGTAAGCAGCCCGTCAATGTAGCAGCGTAGCTGCCGCCTCGATGTCGCAGCAGCTTGCTGTGGGCCACCCCAGCCCCAGTTTTACGCAGGCTTTACACAAGCCAGGTCGGCATGGTGCGTGGCTGCGCACCCGCCTTCAGGGGCGCCCGAGTACCTGCTCCACGCCCCGGTTGGCCAGCGCGTCGGCGCGCTCATTGCCCGGGTCACCGGAGTGGCCCTTGACCCAACGCCAGTCAATGCGGTGCCCACCTGCACCGACCAACGCGTCCAGACGCTGCCAAAGCTCCACATTCTTCACCGGCTGCTTGGCCGCTGTGCGCCAGCCCCGGGCTTTCCAGCCGTGGATCCATTCGGTAATGCCTTTGCGTACGTACTCGCTGTCGAGGTACAACGTCACGGCACAAGGGCGCTTGAGGGCTGACAGGGCCTCGATCACGGCCAGCAACTCCATGCGGTTGTTGGTGGTACCCAGTTCACCGCCAAACAACTCTTTTTCTATGGCACCGGCGCGCAGCAGCACACCCCAGCCACCAGGGCCAGGATTGCCCTTGCAGGCACCATCGGTATAAATCTGAATCTCGTTCACGCACTATTCCTGTCTGTTCACGGGGAATTACCCGCTCGATTGGCGACTGGCACCGATACGCCCACACGCTGCGATCTGCTGCGCCAGGCAGGCTCCAGCCGCCGCATGCCATGCACCCGCTTGACGGCCACCACAAAGTATGCGGCGCCGAGTATCGGCCAGCAGCGCGCGCCCATGCGATCCATCCATGAAAAACGCTGCAACCACTGCTCGGTGCGTACTGCCGGGGCATAGCAGCCAAAATCGGCCGTTTCGACCTCGAAACTGAGCAGCCGCAACCAATCACGCAGGCGCCAATAACCGATGAACTCCCCCACATCCGGCAGGTACAGGCGGCCCCATCCCAGGCGCTGGTACAGGCGTGCGCGCTGCTGGCGCAGCCCCCACAAACTGACGGGATTCAAACCACTGATGACCACCCGCCCTTCCGGCACCAGCACGCGCGCCACTTCACGCAGTGCAGCGTGGGGGTCGTGGCTGAGCTCCAATGCATGGGGCAGCAGCAATAAATCCAGGCTGTTGTCGGCAAACGGCAAAGCCACTGCGTGGGTCAGAAAGTCAGGGGCGACGGCACCCGGCACCGGCCCAGACAACTCGCCCATGCCCCGCCAGCGGTGGGGCATGCGGTTGGCGCGCAGGCCATCGAGCAGCGGCATGCCCAGCTGCACACTGTGGTAACCGAACACGTCGGCCACCGCCTCGTCAAAGCGCGCCTGCTCCCACGCCAGCAGGTAGCGGCCTGGCGGGGAGTCAAACCAATGGTGCAAACCTATAATTTGAGCGCTCATGAATCTGCTACCACTGCCCGCTTTCTCCGACAACTACATCTGGATGTTGCACAACGCACACCAGGCCATCGTGATTGATCCGGGCGATGCACACCCGGTGCTGCAAGCACTCAACCGCCTTGGCTTGCAATTGCAGGCAATTCTAGTCACGCACCACCATGCAGACCATGTCGGCGGCGTAGAGGCGCTGCGCTTGGCCACCGGCGCCAGCGTCTACGGCCCTGCGCGCGAGGCCATGCCCCAGGGCACCACACCTGTACAGCAGGGCGACCAGATCCAAGCCCTGGGTACACCGTTTGCCGTGCTGGACGTACCCGGCCACACTGCAGGCCACGTTGCGTACTACGGCGCGCCGGCACAAGGCGCACCCTGGTTGTTTTGCGGCGACACCTTGTTCTCCGGGGGCTGTGGCCGCTTGTTCGAAGGCACGCCTGCGCAAATGCTGGCATCGCTGGACGCGCTGGCCGCACTGCCTGACGACACCCAGGTGTGCTGCGCCCACGAATACACACTTTCCAACCTGAAATTTGCCCGCGCGGTGGAACCCGACAACACCGCACTGCTCCACTACCAAGGCGTGTGCGAGGCCCTGCGGGCAAAGCAACAGCCCACGCTGCCCTCCCACATCGGGCTGGAGCGCAACATCAACCCCTTCCTGCGCACCCGTGTTGCGCAGGTGGCCGCTGCGGCACAGGCCCATGCCAACGCGCCCCTGAATCCCCAGGATGCCGTCGCGGTGCTGGCAGCACTGCGCGAATGGAAAAACCAATTTTGATGAAACTACTTTCTACCGCCTGCCTCGCTGGCCTGCTGTTTCTTACAGGCTGTGCTACGCAATCGCCGTCCGGCGGCTTCTCGTCCGACCCCGACGCCCCACTCTCCAGCCAAAGGCACTCCTCCCCCGTCATCCCCGGCGGCCCACTGCAGCCCATCACCGCCACCAAAATGGGCAGCAGCCAGGTGGCTCCCCTGTTCACCCCTGCCGACCTTTGGGATCGCATCCGCCGTGGCTTTGCCATGCCCGACTTGCAGCACGAGCTGGTGCAAGACCGTGAGCAGTGGTATGCCAGCCGCCCCGACTACATGCAGCGCATGACCGAGCGCTCTAGCAAATACCTCTTTCACATCGTAGAAGAGCTGGAGCGCCGGGGCATGCCCACCGAACTGGCACTGCTGCCCTACATCGAAAGCGCGTTCAACCCCCAGGCCGTTTCTACCGCCAAGGCTGCGGGCATGTGGCAGTTCATGCCCGCCACGGGCAACTATTTCGATCTCAAGCAAAACGTCTTTCGCGATGACCGGCGCGATGTGCTGGCCTCGACCCGCGCGGCCCTCGATTACCTGCAAAAGCTGCACCGCATGTTTGGTGACTGGCACCTGGCGCTGGCAGCCTACAACTGGGGCGAGGGCAGCGTCAGCCGCGCCATTGCCCGCAACCAGAAAGCGGGCCTGGGCACCAGCTACACCGAGCTGAACATGCCTGCCGAAACCCGCATGTACGTGCCCAAGCTGCAGGCCGTAAAAAACATCGTGGCCGACCCAGAGGCTTTCAAAACCGAGCTGCCGCTGATCGAAAACCACCCCTACTTTCAGACCGTGGACATCACCCACGACATTGACGTGGCGCTGGTGGCACAGCTGGCGGGCATCCGCGAACAAGACTTCCGGGCGCTCAACCCATCGTTCAACAAGCCGGTGATTCTGGCGGCGGGCACACCGCAAATTTTGCTGCCCTGGGACAACGCCAAGGTCTTCCAGCGCAACCTGGAAGCGCGCAGCCAGGGCCAGTACGCCAGCTGGACGGTCTGGACTGTGCCCAGCACCATGAGCGTGGCCGAGGTCGCCCAGCGCATGAGCATGAGCGAAGCCGATCTGCGCCACATCAACGGCATACCGCCGCGCATGCTAATCAAGGCCGGCTCGGCGCTGATGGTGCCGCGATCGACCACCACGCGCCAGGATGTGACCGAGCATGTTGCCGACCACGGCCAGATTGCCCTGACGCCAGAAATCATCACCCGGCGCACCACCGTGCGCGCTGGCAAACGCGACAGCGTGGCCAGCATGGCCAAGCGCTACCGTGTCAGCGCCGCCAACGTGGCCGACTGGAACAGCGTCAAGCCCGGCGCAGCCTTCAAGGCCGGGCAACAAGTGGTGCTGTACCTGCCCGTGCAGATGAAAACCGCTGGCGCCAAACCGACCAAAGCGGGTGCGGCACGCAACCAAAGCGCCAGCAAAAAATCTCCCGCCATCAGCAAAGTAGCGCGTGGCGGCACGCCCACCAAAACGCGCCGACACTGAAAGCCCTGCGCTGTGCTCCCACCGGGGGTGCAGCGCAGCCCCGGCAGCGCCTCAGACAAAAAACCGCTGTTTGGCCTTGCGGGCAAAGTCGTGGGTAAAAGTGCGCGCCAAATTCACGTGCTCCAGCCCCTGTGCGTTCTCGTGCAATGACGCCATGGTGCGCAGTGCCGTAGCGGGGCCATCGCTGGGCATCATGCCGTCGATGGAAATGGTTTCGCGCACCCGGGCAAAAGCGGCCAG
>NZ_JAQUAL010000056.1:0-18730 GCF_028687295.1 Simplicispira sp. | reverse complement strand
ACGGCCAGGGGCGCAAGCTGATGTTGTCGCGTGACATCACGGCGCTGGAGCAGGCCGAGGCCATGCGGCGCGATTTTGTCGCCAACGTCTCCCATGAAATCCGCACGCCCCTGACGGTGCTGACCGGTTTTGTCGAGACGCTGCAAACCCTGAAGCTGTCTCCCGAAGAAAACGAGCGCTACTTGGCCTTGATGGCCCAGCAGGCCATGCGCATGCAAAACGTGGTGCAGGGCTTGTTGACGCTGTCGCGACTGGAGGACAGCCCCTGGCCGGGCAAGGGCGAATGGGTATCGGTGCAGCGCTTGTTGGAGCAATGTGCGGACGAGGGGCGCGCCCTGTCGCAGCTGCTCACGCGCAACCAGTCGCAGCACCACACCATGGTGTTTCCGCTGCCCGCTCCGGCAGAAGGGCTGGGCGAGATTGCGGGCATACAGTCCGAGTTGCTGAGTGCGCTCTCCAACCTGGTGGCCAATGCGGTGCGCTACACACCTGCCAGCGGCTCCATCACGGTGAAATGGCGCTGGCTAGACGATGGCGGCGCGGTGTTTTCAGTGCAGGACACCGGCCCCGGCATTGACCCCAAGCATGTGCCACGCCTGACAGAGCGTTTTTACCGCGTGGACCACAGCCGTTCGCGCGAAACCGGTGGCACGGGGCTGGGGCTGTCTATCGTCAAGCATGTGTTGCAGCGCCACGATGCCGTGCTGGAGATCGATAGCAAGCCTGGTCGTGGCTCTACCTTCAGCGTGCATTTTCCGGCCAGCCGGGTGCGCAAACCGCACAACGCGCTGGCCATGCCCACGCCTGGAGCCGGATAAAGCGTTGCCTTTCGTGGGCATTTTTAGCTACTTTTTTAATAGCTGCTTGCGCTTATTCCACGGGCATTAGAGCCGGATTTGACCTGAAATTTTGGCTCTGTCAGGTTGGGCGGCGGCGGTACAGCACCAGCACATCCTTGGCGTCGGTGGGGCGCGCAATGCGCTGCTGTTCCTGCCAACGGGCGCTGTGGTGCGGTGCGGGCGTGTCTGCCGGTGCAATCAGCCAGTCGCAGGTGTGGTGGCTGTCCGCAGGCAGCAGTTGCAGCTTGCCGTGGTATTGCAGCGCTGCCACCTGGTTGCGGCTCAGGTGCTGGGCTGCCACGCAGCCGCTGGTGCCCTGGCCCAGTGCTGCCACGATGGCGCGCACCTGCGGCGCGTCGCTGCGGCCGTAGTTCAGCATGGGCAGCCACAGCGTCATCAGCAGCACCCAGCTGAGGGTGGAGCCTGCGGCGGGCAGCACCAGGCTTTTCCAGATGGCTGCGCGGTGGCGCTTGGCACGCCAGCCCACCAGCGCACACCAGGCGGCGCTGGCCACCAAAGCCAGCAGCAGCGCCAGCATCGAAAACTCGGGCACAAAACCAGGTGCCAGCTTGGCCACGTTGGCGGCCGGTTTGGCCGGGATATGCGTTTGCGTGGAAATCCACACCACCCAGATGGCAATGGCGCAGCTGCTGAAGAACAGCAGCGTGAACCAGTCCACCAGTGCGGCCACGCTGCGGCTGAGTGTGGGCAAGGCAAAAGCCGCCAGTGCCGCCAGTGCGGGCAGTGCCAGCAGCAGTGCGCGGTCTGCCGGTTGGGTGGTCAGGGTGGCGCCCAGGGAGACGAGCACAAACCACAGCGGCAGCAGCAAATGCCGGTGTGGTGCGCGCGTGGCGATTTGTTTGCGCCAGCGCCACAGCGTCCACAGTGCCAGCGGCCAGGCCGGCCAGGTGAACCAGAGCAGCAGCCGGGCCAGGCTGGCGCTGTCATCGGCCTGGGGCAGGGTGGCGTGCCAGCGCAGCAGGTCAAGTTGCCAGGCCAGCAGGGCTGCCCCCAGGCTGAGTGCGACCACCATCAGGCCCCACCACCGGGCACCGGCACGTGTTTGCAGGGCGCAGCGGTATTCCAGCAGGCACAGGGCCGCGCCACCCGCGCCGTACAGCAGCGCCAGCGTGGGTGCGCCGCTGAGCACCAGCCCCAGCAGGCCAGCCACCAAGGCCAGCACAGGGCGCCAGCGCAGGTGGGGGGCCCCCGCCAGGGCAAAAAACACCAGCGTCGTGCAGCACAGTTGTGTCAGGTACGAGGTCACCTCGTGCGAAGGCTGTGCCAGACCCAGGCAAGCCAGCAAGGCCAGCAGGGCGCCATCGGCCATGGCACAGGCATAGTCGGCGGGCTGTGCCTCGCCACCGAACGCGAAGGCCACGGGTTGCGCGCCACGGCTGCGTGCCAGCCAATACACGCCATGCCAGGTGGCCCACAGCGTGAGCACCAACATGGCAATGAACGGGATGCGCGCGGCCAGCTCGGGTGGCAGTACGGTGCCCAGCCCCTGCAAGGCCCAGGCGCCCAGCCAGTACGGCAGCAGCCCCAGGGTGTCGGGCGCCATGCCCAGCAACTGGGGCGCCAGCCAGTCGGTGTGGCCCTGCGCCAGTGCGCGCATGTAGCCAAATGCCACCATGTCGGTACCGCGCCATGGGTCACGCGCTACAAAGCCCGGCAGGATGTAGGCCAGACACAGCAACAGCAGCGCCGGCCGAGGCAGCCTGCGCACAGCACTTTGCGCCACGATGGCGGGGGTCAGATGGTTCACGCGTCAGTCAGGGAAGGCTTGGGGTGGCTGGAGAATAAGCGCAAACAAAAAGGCAGCACGGTTGCCCGGGCTGCCTTTTTGGCGGAGCAGCGAAGATTACTTCGCCACAGTCGTCTTGCCGAAACGGTTGCGGAACTTCTCGACGCGGCCGCCCATGTTGTCCACCGACTTTTGCGTGCCGG
The DNA here is from genome assembly GCF_028687295.1 of Simplicispira sp. NCBI lineage: Bacteria > Pseudomonadati > Pseudomonadota > Betaproteobacteria > Burkholderiales > Comamonadaceae > Simplicispira > Simplicispira sp. Next base: position 15,941 of record NZ_JAQUAL010000056.1, on the reverse strand, counting down.
TGTAGAAGGGGTGCGACTCAGACGAGGTATCGAGCTTGTACAGCGGGTAGTCCTTGCCTTCAAAGGTTTCGGTTTCTTTGGTGTTCACGCAGGAGCGGGTCACAAACTTGAAACCGTTGGACAGGTCCACGAACAGAACTTCGCGGTAGTTGGGGTGAATGCCTTCTTTCATGATCAATCCTTGTCAAGTGCGGGAGCCGCGCCAAACCGCTTGGCGTACTTTCCGCAATAAAAAGCCCTCGATTATAGCCCGCAGCGCTTCAGCCGCCCCGGCGCATGGCGTCGAAGAAATCCACATTGGTCTTGGTTTCCTTCATTTTCTTGATCATCAGCTCCATGGATTCGATCTCGTCCATGTTGTACATGAACTGGCGCAGGATGCGGGTTTTTTGCAGAATTTCAGGCGCCAGCAGCAGCTCTTCGCGGCGGGTGCCGCTCTTGTTGAGTTCGATGGCAGGGAACACGCGCTTTTCATACAGGCGGCGATTCAGGTGGATTTCGCAGTTGCCCGTGCCCTTGAATTCTTCAAAAATCACCTCGTCCATGCGGCTGCCGGTATCGACCAGCGCCGTGGCAATGATGGTCAGTGAGCCGCCTTCTTCCACTTTGCGCGCTGCGCCAAAGAAGCGCTTGGGGCGTTGCAGTGCGGCTGCGTCCACGCCGCCCGAAAGCACCTTGCCCGAGGACGGCACGACGTTGTTGTAGGCACGGGCCAGGCGGGTGATGGAGTCCAGCAAAATCACCACGTCTTTTTTCAGCTCGACCAGGCGCTTGGCGCGTTCGATCACCATTTCAGCGACGTGAACATGGCGCGCCGCTGGCTCATCAAAAGTCGAGGCAATGATCTCGCCCTTCACCGTGCGCTGCATTTCGGTGACTTCTTCGGGGCGCTCGTCCACCAGCAGCACCATCAAATGCACATCGGGGTTGTTGGCGGTGATGGCGTGGGCAATGTGCTGCATCATCACCGTTTTGCCGCTCTTGGGTGGAGCCACGATCAGAGCGCGCTGGCCGCGGCCAATCGGGGCAATGATGTCGATGATGCGGCCAGTGATGTTTTCTTCGCTCTTGATGTCGCGCTCCAGCCGCATGTGCTCCTTGGGGAACAGCGGCGTGAGGTTTTCAAACATCACCTTGTGCTTGTTCTGTTCGGGCGGGCCATCGTTGACCCGGTCGAGCTTGGTCAGCGCAAAGTAGCGCTCACCATCCTTGGGCGTGCGCACTTCGCCTTCGATCATGTCGCCGGTGTGCAGGTTAAAGCGCCGCACCTGGCTGGGGCTGATGTAGATGTCGTCGGTGCTGGCCGTGTAGCTGGTGTCGGGGCTGCGCAGGAAGCCAAAGCCGTCGGGCAGGATTTCCAGCACGCCATCGGCAAAAATCTGCTCACCCGCTTTCGCCCGCTTCTTGATGATGGCAAACATCAGTTCCTGCTTGCGCATGCGGCCGCCGTTTTCGATTTCAAGCGCTTCGGCCTGCTTGAGGACTTCAGACACGTGCAGTGCCTTGAGTTCGTTGAGGTGCATGGGGGTGACTCCTTGGCGGAGTTGGTATGAATCTTGGGGGGAATGCGAGATGCCGGAAAAACTGCGGTAGGCAGCTTGGGCCAACCGGGTGATCTGGTGCAGGCTGCCAATGCGTGCAGCCCAAAGATCGACACAGATTATGACAGGAAAATTTTCGGGAAAATCGCGCTGCTCTGGCGCATATCACAGGAGAAACCCTCCGCCTTGGCTTGGGACGGAGGGCGCGCAGGCTGTGAGTGCGCTGCGCGGGGGGGCGTATCAGGCCAGCTGTTGGTCGATGAAGGCAGTGAGCTGGGCCTTGCTCAAGGCGCCCACTTTGGTGGCGACCAGTTCACCGTCCTTGAACAGCATCAGCGTCGGGATGCCGCGGATACCAAATTTGGCCGGAACTTCGCGGTTTTCATCGACGTTCATTTTGGCCACTTGCAGCTTGCCTTGGTAGGCGCTGGCCACTTCGTCCAGGATGGGGGCAATCATCTTGCAGGGGCCGCACCACTCAGCCCAGTAGTCCACCAGCACGGGCGGGGCTGCCTTGAGTACGTCGGCTTCAAAGCTGGCGTCAGAGACGTGTTTGATCAATTCGTTGGCCATGAATTTTCCTTCAATCGGGGGCGCTCAAGATAAAGTGCGTGCATTGTGACAGAAACCGGTGTTTGCACCGCTGCTGCCAGCCTGTTTTTAGCTATGACCCTGATAGCAAGAAGTGTAGGCCTGGCGCGCGTGTGGCAAGTATATGATCCAGCATGAATGCTTTGACTATTGAACTCTCCCACCCCTCTTGCGACGTTGCCATTGTGGGCGCGGGCCCCGCTGGCTTGATGGCCGCAGAAACCCTGGCCCGCCAAGGTGTCAGCGTCCATGTTTTCGATGCCATGCCCACGGTAGGTCGCAAATTCTTGCTGGCCGGCAAGGGCGGGCTCAATCTCACGCATTCAGAGCCGGCACCGACCTTTGTGGGCCGCTTTGGTGATCGCCAGCAGCAGCTGGCCCCCTTGTTGCAGCCTTGGGGTGCCGAGCAGGTGCGTGCCTGGGCGCAAGACCTGGGTATTGGCACGTTTGTAGGTACCTCGGGGCGGGTGTTTCCCACCGATATGAAGGCGGCGCCCTTGTTGCGCGCCTGGCTACAGCGTTTGCGCGGCATGGGGGTGCAGTTCCACATGCGCCACCGCTGGACAGGCTGGAGCGCCGATGGTGCAGCGCTGCAGTTCACCACGCCCACGGGCGCTGTGCAGGTCAGCGCCCGTGCGGTGGTGCTGGCGCTGGGCGGGGCCAGCTGGGCGCGGCTGGGTTCGGACGGCGCCTGGGCGCCCTGGCTGGTCGCGCGCGGTGTGGCGGTGGCGCCGCTGCGCCCGTCCAACTGCGGTTTTGATGTGCTGCCCCAGCACACGATGGGGCACGAGACACGGCGTGAATTTTTGCGCGAACTGTTGGGCCAGACGCCCGCCGTGGGCTGGTCGGCGCATTTCGCCAGCCGCTTTGCAGGCCAGCCCTTCAAGTCGGTGGCCATTGCGTTTACCGACAGCGCGGGGCGGCATTTCAGCCGCCGTGGCGAATTTGTTGCCACTGCCACGGGCATTGAGGGTAGCCTGGTCTACGCTGTTTCGGCGCTCTTGCGCGATGAGGTGCAGGCCCACGGAAGCGCCACGCTGCACCTGGATTTGCTGCCCGACCACAGCCCCGAGCGTGTGCTGGCCGAAGTGCGCCACCCGCGCGGCACACGCAGCTTGAGCAGCCACCTCAAAAGCCGCCTGGGGCTGGACGGCATCAAGATGGGCATCCTCTACGAGCAACTGGGTAAAGAGCGCATGAACGACCCGCAGGCCCTGGCCCAGGCCATCAAGGCGCTGCCGATCACGGTGGTGGCCACGCGGCCCATCGACGAGGCTATCAGCACGGCGGGCGGCGTGCAGTTTGAGGCGCTGGACGATCACCTCATGCTGCGCGATCTGCCCGGCGTGTTTTGCGCCGGAGAGATGCTCGATTGGGAGGCGCCCACGGGCGGCTACCTGCTCACGGCCAGCATGGCCACCGGCGTGCGCGCTGGCCAAGGCGCGGCCCAGTGGCTGGTGGCCCAGCCGCAGGCTTGAGGCCAGACGCGGCCCGTGGGTGTGTCTGCGGTACTGCTGGCGTGCCAGCAGCGCATGGGCGGCCATTGGGGCACCCCAAGGGTATCGTCATTTTTTTAAAGCCAAATGTGCCTTAAGCCCAATATGGCTGAGCGCAAGCAGCTATCAAATAAATAGTGATTTGCTGTGCCGGCCAGGCCTGCCGCTGGCGCCTCAGTGGTCGGTTTCCGTGATGCGCAGCAGTGCCTTGCGGTTGCGCACCACCAGACCACCGGGCTCGATGCGGATGGTGTCCTCGCGCTCCATGGCCTTGAGCTCCTGGTTCACGCGCTGGCGCGAGGCGCCCAGCAGCTGCGCCAGTTCTTCTTGCGCCAGTTGCAGGCCGATGCGCACTTCGTCGCCATCCGACAGGCTGGGAATGCCGTAGCTGCGCACCAGGTGCAGCAGCTGCTTGGCCAGGCGCGCGCGCAGCGGCAGCGTGTTCAGGTCTTCGACCAGCCCATAGAGCTGGCGGATGCGCCGTGCGTGCAGCAGCAAGATGGCGTCGTACAGCTCCACATGCGTGGCCAAAATCTTGTGGAAATCGGCCCTGGCCACGCACAGGATGGTGGTGTCACCGTGGGCATAGGCATCGTGGGTGCGCCGGTCGCCGTCAAACAGCGCCACGTCGCCAAACCAGATGCCCGGCTCGATGTAGGTGAGCGTGATCTGCTTGCCCGAGATGGACGTGGAGCTGACGCGCACCGCCCCCTTGGCGCAGGCCACCCACTCTTCGGGCGGGTCGCCGCGCGCCACGATGAGGCCGTCGTCCTTGTAGCGCTTGACGTAGGCGCAGCGCAGGATGTCGTGGCGCAGCGAGGGCGAGAGTGATGAAAACCAGCGGCCAGAGTTGATCGCTTCACGTTCTTCAATGGTCAGAATCGGGTCGTCCATGGTCTGTTCAGGTGCCTGCTGCGCAGGCTTACTCTTCTTCGTGCAGCAGGCTCAGACCGATGGCACCGCGCCGGCGCAGCCAGGGGCTGGGGCGGTAGCGTGTGTCGCCATACACGGTTTGCAGGTTGAACAGCACTTCCAGGATGTTGGTCGGGCCCCAGCGGTTGCCCATGGCCAGCGGCCCCAGCGGGTAGCCCAGCCCCAGCGTGACGGCGGTTTCCAGGTCGGCGGGGCTGCAAATGCCTTGCTGGCAGATGTCGCTGGCAATGTTCACGATGTGGGCCACCACGCGCTGCGTGACAAAGCCGCCGCTGTCGCGGATCACGCTCACGGGCTTGCCGTCGCGGGCAAACAGGGCATGGGCGGCGTTGCGCATATCGACGCGCGTGGCCGGGTTGGTGGCCAGCACGCGGCGCTTGGTGGCGGCGTCTTCGATCAACATGTCGATGCCCACGGTGCGGGCCGGGTCCAGGCGCTCCACCACGGCCACAGTGGTCACATCAAAGCCCAGCGGCGCCACCAGCGTCAGCGCCTGGGGCGAGGGCGAGGTGCCGGTTTCGATACGTGCGCCCAGGTCTTTGAGCAACTGGTACAGCTCAGCGCGCCGGGCCGCGCGCGGCGATACCCACACCGGGGGCATGTCGGCATCGGCCACCACGGGCACGGCAGGCTCAGGGCTGATGTGGGCCACGCCATCGGCATAGCGGTAAAAGCCTTCGCCCACTTTTTTGCCCACCAGGCCGCCCGCCAGCCGCTGCGCCGTGATGACGCTGGGCCGAAAGCGCGGCTCTTCATAGTATTGGTGGTAGATGGATTCCATCACCGGGTGCGATACGTCCAGCGCAGTCAAGTCCAGTAACTCGAATGGCCCAAGCTTGAAGCCCACCTGGTCGCGCAGGATGCGGTCAATGGTGGCCACATCGGCCACGCCTTCGCCCAGAATGCGCAGCGCTTCAGTGCCATAGCCCCGGCCCGCGTGGTTGACGATGAAGCCGGGCGTGTCTTGCGCCTGCACGGGCGTGTGCCCCAGGTCGCGTGCATAGGCCGAGAGCGTGGCGCAGACGGCTGGGTCGGTTTTGAGCCCGGCCACCACTTCCACCACCTTCATCAGCGGCACCGGGTTGAAGAAGTGAAAGCCCGCCAGGCGCTCGGGGCGCTGCAAGGCGGCGCCAATGGCCGTGATCGACAGCGACGAGGTGTTGGTGGCCAGCACAGCGCCGGGTGCCAGCAGCGCTTCGAGCTGGGCCAGCAAATCCTGCTTGGCCTCCAGGCGCTCGACGATGGCCTCGACCACCAGATTGCAGTGGGCCAGCTCATCCAGCGTGGCTGCTGTGTGCAGGCGCTCACGGAGCACGGCGACATGTGCTGCATCCAGGCGGCCTTTTTCGGCCTGGCGCTGCCATTGGGCGACGATGGCGGTGTGGGCGGCATCGGCTGCGCCGGGTTGGGCGTCCAGCAACACCACCTGGCTGCCTGCCTGGGCGCAGATTTGTGCAATGCCGCGGCCCATGGCACCCGAACCCACAATGCCTACGGTAGAAAAGTGTATGTTCATTGCGGCATTATCCCTTCTGCCCTGCGCCGGTGTCGCCGTGGTTCTGTGCCAGAATCGAAAACTCCATTGAAGGAGAAACGTGAATTTTCGTAACACATTGCTGGCTGCCGGTGTGGCCTTGACCACATGTGGTGCGGCGGCGTTGTCGTTGGGTGAGTCGCGTGGCACCGTGGTGCTGGGCCGCCCCCTGGACTTGGTGTTCCAGGTGCTGACAGATGGCACCGAGTCGGTCGATGGGGCCTGCGTTGCCGCCGATATATTGCTGGGCGATACGCTCATCAGCCAGTCGCGCATAGACATCACACCGCTGCCCGCAGTGCCGGGCCGATCCTCGGCGGTGCGCCTGCGCGCATCCGGGGTGGTCAACGAGCCCATCGTCACCGTGCAGTTGTCGGCTGGTTGCAGCGGCAAAATCACCCGCACCTATACCTTTCTGGCCGATTTGCCGGACACCGTGGCCGCCGCGACAGCGCCCATTGCCATTGCCGCCCTCAAGCCCGACGCGGCACCCGCCCGCAGTGATGGCCGTGGCGCCCAGGCGCTGCCATCCCCGGGCAGCAGTCGCTCTGCGCGCCCACCCGCTTCGGGCGCAGAGTCGCCAGAGGCAAGCGCGCCCCGGCCCGCGCCGCGCCCGGTACCGCGCGAACGTGCTGCCCCAGTACCCCGCGTTGCCGCAAGCGCCGCGCCCGCAGTGCCACCGCAGCGCGCGCGGCTGGTGATAGAGCCGCTGGACCTTGCGCAGCCCGCTCCGGCGGGGCTGCGCCTGTCCACCGAGCTGGCGCACATCCCTGGCGAGGCTGCCACCGAGCAGCGCGCCGAGGCCGCCGCTGCCTGGCGCATCTTGGGCAGCACCCCTGAAGAGTTGCGCCGCAGCAGCGCCAGCCTGGAGCAGTTGACTGCCGACCTCAACACCTTGCGCGCCAGCACCGCCCAAGACCAGGCCACCATGGCGGGCTTGCGAGATCGCCTGGAAATGGTCGAGTCCGAGCGTTTTCCGGCGCCGCTGGTGTACGCCTTGCTGGCTTTGCTGGCGGCGGCGCTGGCCGGGATTGCCTGGCTGTGGCAGCGCGCGCGCGTTGCCCAAAGTGCTGCATGGCATGACGCCGTAGAGCGCCACCACGATGCCGATTCCACCGCGCGCGCCACAGACGCGCCCGTTGCGGCGCCCGTGCCCGCTGCACTGGCACCGCTGGAGGCTGCGCAAGCCGCGCCTGCGGACACATCCGTCCCCGATCCGCTGCCAGGCAGCCAGGCTGTGGCCCCCGCAGTGCCGGTGCCTGCCGTGCCCACAGCTACCGATCCGGTGGCCCCCGCCGTGCCCGCCGTGCGTGTCATCAACCCAGAAGCGTTGTTTGATTTGCAGCAGCAGGCCGAGTTTTTTGTCTCGGTGGGCGAACACGACCAGGCCATTGACGTGATGAAGCAACACATCGCCGACAACGAGCAGTCCTCCCCCTTGGCCTATCTCGACTTGATGCGGCTGTACCACTCCCTGGGCCGCATCGACGACTTCAACGCCTTGCGTGCGCAATTCCACCGCTACTTCAATGCACAGGTGCCCGAGTTTGCGGGCTTCAACCGGCCAGGGCACACCTTGCTGGGCTACACCGATGCCCTGGCCGCCATCGAGGCGCAGTGGAGCGATGACGTGGTGCTACAGCAGCTGGAGTCGTGCCTGTTCCGGCGCGACAACGCTGCCATGCCCTTGTTTGATTTGGCCGCCTACGAAGACCTGCTGCTGCTGTACGCCATTGCACAGACCACTCCCGCCAGCGTCCGGGGGGCACCGCCGCCGCGCGCCCGCACCACGCCAGAAGATGCGGCCCTCTCCGAGGGCATCAGCACCTTGCCCGCAGCGCTGGAGCTCCCCGGCGACTCGTTGCAAGAGCACTTGCCCGAGATGGGTTTGCCTGCGCTGGACTTGCTCCCGGCAGGTGCCCCGCAGGCCGCACCCAGCTTGCCCGACTACGACTTCCCTTGGGCCCTGGAAACTCTGTCGCCCGCCCTGGATGAGGCCGCGCCGCACGCCATCGCCACCCAGCCACCGCCTGCGCCGCCCTCGTATGCCCCTGCACCGGCGGCTGACGGATTCCCGTCGGTCTTGCTGGATTTGGATTTGACTGCGCCGCATGAGCCCATGGAAATGGACTTTCCGCTGCCCTCCCTGACCTTGCAGGACGTGCCCGCAGTGCCCGTCACGCCCGCACCACCGCCGGGGCAGCCCGTGGGCTTTGGTTCCACCAACCCCCGTTTTGAAGTGCGATTTGAACTGGACGATGATTTGCTGCTGCCGCCTGACAAACCGGGCAAGGGGGCCTGATGCGTGCCGCTTTGACCTTGTTGTCCGTGCTGCTGGCGCTGGCCATTGTGGGCGTGCTGGTCAAGCGCCAGTGGGGCGCCATCGGCCACCCGCCGGTGCCCACGCTGCCCGCCAGCGCCACGGGCGATGCCGGTGCGGCCCCGTCTGCGCCCGCCGCTGTGCGCACGCCCGGCCAGCAGGTGCAGCACATCCAGCAAACCGTTGAAGGGGTGATGCAGCAGCCCCGGGCGCTGCCAGACGATGCGCAGTAAGCACCATGGCAGCGCACGGCCTGCGCTGCTGTAACGCAGCACTGCCGGGTAAAAATACAGGTCAAAACAGCCTCTAGCCCTTGCGGGGTGTGCGCGAGCAGCTATCAAAATAATGCATGAATCCTGAAGAAGATGCCCGTTGGATGCGTCTGGCATTGGCCCAGGCGCAGGCTGCCGCCCAGGCGGGCGAGGTGCCCGTGGGCGCCGTGGTGGTGCGCGCGGGCCAGCTCATTGCCACGGGCCGCAACGCCCCCGTGCAAGGCCACGACCCCACCGCCCACGCCGAAATCCAGGCCCTGCGCGCCGCCGCGCAGCAGCTGGGCAACTACCGGCTCGATGGCTGCACGCTCTACGTCACGCTGGAGCCCTGCGCTATGTGCACCGGCGCCATGCTGCACGCCCGCTTGGCGCGGGTGGTGTTTGGTGCCCACGATGCCAAAACCGGCGTGGCCGGATCGGTGCTGAATTTGTTTGCCACGCCGCAGCTCAACCACCAGACGGTAGTGCAGGGCGGGGTGCTGGCCGATGAGTGTGCGCAGGTGCTGGCGGCGTTTTTCCAGGCGCGCCGCCGCAGCCAGCGTGCCCAGGCCCTGGCCGCCCACCCGCTGCGCGACGACGCCCTGCGCACCCCCGAAGCGCGCTTTGCCCACCTGCCCGATTACCCCTGGGCACCGCACTACGTCAGCGACCTGCCCGCGCTGGCCGGGCTGCGCCTGCACTACCTGGACGAAGGAGCGCGCGATGCGCCCATCACCTGGCTGTGCCTGCACGGCGTGCCCACCTGGAGCTACCTGTACCGCCATTGGCTGCCCGTGTTCACCGCCGCAGGCCACCGCGTGGTGGCCCCCGACCTGATCGGCTTTGGCCGCAGCGACAAGCCCAAAAAAGAACCCACCCACCGCTTCGCCTGGCACCGTCAGGTGCTGCTGGAGCTGGTGCAGCGGCTGGACTTGCGCCGCACCGTGCTGGTGGGCCACGGCAGCGGCGGCAGCCTGGGCCTGGCGCTGGTGCCCGCCTGCCCAGAGCGCTTTATTGGCCTGTGGGCGCTGAACACCGGCCTGCCTGGGGGCGATGCACCACTGCCCGCCGATTGGCAACGCTGGCGCGATTGGTGCGCGCGCAAGCCGCTGTATGGCGCAGGCCGCTTGCTGGCGCGCGACCTGCCGCAGCTGTCGGCGCCCGAGTGCGCGGCCTACGAGGCGCCATTCCCCGACCGGGGTTACCGCGCAGCGCTGCGGGCGTTTCCGGCGATGCTGTCGGCTGCGTGGGCCGAACCAGCGGGCCACGGCGGGCTGAACGGGGACGGCAGCGCTGGTGGGGCAGACCGTGCGGGTGCTGCACCCGAAGTGGCCCAAGCCACCTGGGCGCCTGGTGCTGCTGGCACCGGAGCTGCGGCTACGGCTGCCCTGGAGCCCTCGGTACAGGGTTTTTGGCGCCATGGCTGGGCCGGGCGCACGCTGGCCATGGCCGGGCAGGGCGATCCGGTATGGGGGCTGGTGGTCATGCAGCACCTGCAACGCCAGGTGCGTGGCTGCCCTGCGCCCACCGTGGTGCCCCGGGCCGGACATTGGTTGCCCGAGCACGGCACTGCGCTGGCCCAGCAGGCTGTGGAATACTTCGCGCCTTGATGTCTCCTGCGCGCGCAGCCTGCGCAGCGCACCCACCCCCGCACATTCCACGGAGCGGGCCACCACGAGCGGCCCGGGCGCTTTGTCTTCTGAAAACACCTCTTGCGATTGCGGCCACGACCACGGCCCCAAGCACATCTACATCTACTCCCCCTCCAGCGCAGTACGCGACAAGGCCGCGTTCAAGCGCGGCATCAAGCGCCTGCAAGCGCTGGGCCACGAGGTCGAGATTGACCCCGACGCCCTGGCCAGCCACACCCGTTTTGCGGGCGACGACGCCACGCGCCTGGCCGCCATCCACCGCGCCGCTGCCAGCGGTGCCGATGTGGCGCTGATCTCGCGCGGCGGCTACGGCCTGACCCGGTTGCTGCCGGACATCGACTACGCCGCCGTGGCCCGCGCCATCGAGGGCGGCACGCTGTTTGTCGGCGTGAGCGATTTCACCGCCTTCCAGAACGCCGTGCTGGCCCAGACCGGCGCCGTGACCTGGGCCGGGCCGTCGCTGGGCGCTGATTTTGGCGTTCAGGGCCTGCCCGACGACATCATGGAAGCCTGCTTTGACGACGTGCTCTCGGGGCACGGCGAGGGCACCGGCTGGCGCATGCCGCGCGACAAGGCCCGCCCCGGCGCTGCGCCCACGGAGCCTGTACCGCCCGCCCTGCCGCAGGAGTTTGAAATCCCGGCGGCGCGGCTGTGGGGTGGCAACCTGACGGTGCTGAGCTCGTTGGTGGGCACGCCATATTTGCCGCAGGTGCCCGGCGGTATTTTGTTCATTGAGGATGTGAACGAGCACCCCTACCGTATCGAGCGCATGCTCACCCAGCTGCTGCACGCGGGTGTGCTGGCGCAGCAAAAAGCGGTGCTGCTGGGGCAATTCACCAACTACCAGCTGGCGCCGCACGACAAGGGCTACAAACTGCAAACCGTGGTGGACTGGCTGCGCAGCAAAATCACCGCGCCGGTGCTGGCCAATCTGCCCTACGGCCACGTGGCCACCAAGGTCATGCTGCCCGTGGGCGCGCAGGTGGAGCTGTCGGTGCAGGGGCGCGATGCGCTGTTGTACTGGGGCCACGCCCATTAACCACGGCGCCCGGCCTGGCGCCTGTGTGCGCTTTCAGGTGGGCAGCTGCGACACCAGGCCCGTGCTGCGCTGGGCTGCGTAAAGCCCCAAGCGCACCATGGTGCGGTGGTTCATCTCCACCACCACCGACATGCGTGGCAGGGCGGACTGGATGCGCGGCTTGCCGTGCGATGTCTGGTGCAGGCGCGGTTCGCGGTAATGCGTGCCGCTGCGGTCCAGCAGGCTGGCCACCAGTGGCAGGTTGGCTTTGTCGCTGCGGCGCAGCACGATGGCGGTGTCGCCGTTGTCCAGCTTGACCAGGGTGCCCGGTGGGCACAGCCCCACGCAGCGCACCAGCGCATAGCCCACTTCATCGCGCTGGTCTATGCCCGGGCCGACCAGAGCGCGCACCGAGTCCAGGGCGCTGCGCCCGGGGCGTGACTGGCGCGGGCTGATCATGGCCGCATAGCGGTCGATGGTGCCCAGAATGCGGGTCAGGCGCTCCACGTCTTCCAGCTCGGCCAGCGGTGTGCGCTCGTGGGGGCGCTCGTGGTGCTGGCCCACCACGTCCAGCCACAGGTGGTCGGTGACGTACAGGCGCTCCAGAATGGTCTGGCTCTCTTGCGGGTGGTTGCGGATGGCGTCTTGCTGGGCGGGGTTGGGGCGCTCGCGCTGGCTGGCCAGCTCGTCTTGCAGCGCCGTCATGCCGATGTTCATGGTCAGGGCAGCGCGCACCAGGGCGTTGCGCTCGCGCAGTGGCAAGGCCAGTTCGCGCGCCATCAGGTGGCACAGCGTGCTGCACACCAGCGCGTGCGAGGCGCTGTAGCCCACGGTGGAGGTGCTGGCCAGCTGGAACATCAGGTACAGCGCCGCATCAATGTCGTGCGCCGCCAGGTCTTGCAGCCAGCGGTCAAACTGGCGCACCTTGGCCGGAAAATCCAGCACCTGCCGGGGCTGTGCCAACAACACCGACAGGCCCGCCTCCAGATCCGCCCACAGGCTGAGCAGGTCTTCGTACTCTTCTTCGTGGGCGCAGTGGCGCGGGCTGGAGGACATGTGGTGTGGGGCTCAGGGCGCGGGCCGCCCTGGGCCCGCTGCAAACGCCATGCCGCAGGGACAGTGCAGGTCAGTCGCGGAAGTTGTTGAACGACAGCGGCATGTCGGCAATGTCTTTGCGGATCAGCGCCATGGCCGCTTGCAGGTCATCGCGCTTGGCGCCGGTGATGCGCACTTTTTCTTCCTGGATGGCCGCCTGCACCTTGAGCTTGCTGTCTTTGATGAGCTTTTGCAGCTTTTTGGCCAGCTCGCTCTCGATACCGTTGCGCACCTTGATGACCTGCTTGACCTTGTCGCCGCCGATTTTTTGCGGCTTGCCGATGTCCAGAAAGCGCACATCCACATTGCGCTTGGTGAGCTTGCCCCGCAGCAGGTCTTCGACCTGTGTGAGCTGGAATTCGGCATCGCCGAACAGGGTGATCTCTTTGTCCTTGAGTTCGACAGCGGCCGAGGTGCCTTTGAAGTCGAAACGGGTGCCGATTTCTTTGGCCGCGTTCTCCACGGCATTTTTCACTTCGACGAAGTCGGCTTCACAAACGGTATCAAACGATGGCATGGTGGGGTTCTCTCCAGAAAGCACGTCGCACCCAGGGCCGGTGCGACAATCCGGGCGATGTTAGTCGAGAACAACGCCTCCCTGCAGCCCTACAACACCTTCGGCATCGTTGCCCGCGCCCAGACACTGGTGCGCGTGCGCAGCAGCGACGATGTACACGCCCTGCGCGCCCACCCGCAGCTGGGCACGCAGCCCTGGTTTGTGCTGGGTGGGGGCAGCAACGTGGTGCTCACGGGCGATGTCAAGCCCGTGGTGCTGAAAATGGAAATCAAGGGCCGCCGCCTGGTACAAGAAACTGAACATGCCTGGATCGTCGAGGCCGGCGCGGGCGAGCCCTGGCACGACACCGTGGCCTGGACGCTGGCGCAGGGCTGGCCGGGCCTGGAAAACCTGGCGCTGATTCCAGGCACCGTGGGCGCTGCGCCCGTGCAAAACATTGGCGCTTACGGCGTCGAATTGCAAGACCGCTTCGACTCGCTCGACGCCATCGACCTGGCCACCGGCCAGAGCTTTACGCTCAACGCCGCGCAGTGTGCCTTTGGCTACCGCGACTCGGTGTTCAAGCACGCACCCGCGCCGGGCAGTGCGGTGGGCGATGTGCCCCGGGGCATGGGCCTGGCGGGCCGGGCCGTGATTACGCAGGTGCGCTTTCGCCTGCCCAAACCCTGGAAGCCCGAGCTGGGCTATGCCGAGCTGGAGCGCCGCGCCGCCGAGGCCGATGTGCCCCCCTCGCCGCAGCAGATTTTTGACTGGGTGTGCGCCATCCGCCGTGCCAAGCTGCCCGATCCGGCGGTGTTGGGCAACGCGGGCAGCTTCTTCAAAAATCCCACCGTCACGCCCGAGCAGTGCGCAGACATCATCGCCCGCGACCCCAAAATCGTTCACTACCCCATGCCCGATGGCAGCATCAAGCTGGCGGCGGGCTGGCTCATCGATGCCTGCGGCTGGAAGGGCAAAACCGTGGGCAAAGCGGCGGTGTATGAAAAACAGGCGCTGGTGCTGGTCAACCAGGGCCGGGGCGAAACCAGCGTGACCGGCGGCGAGGTCATGACACTGGCCAAAGCCATCCAGACCAGTGTGTACGAGCGCTTTGGCATCCGGCTGGAGCCCGAGCCTGTGGTGGTCTGACCATGTGGCGCCCGCGCTGGCCATGGTGGCTGCTCTGCTGCTGCCTGGCAGCGCCGCTGTCGGCAGCGCCGCATTTGAGTGAAAGCGAACGCGCCTACCTCAACGCCCACAGCCCCTTGAGCCTGTGCGTGGACCCCGACTGGTGGCCCTTTGAGGTCATCGACGCCAATGGCCAGCACGATGGCATTGCCGCCGACCTGCTGGCGCTGGTGGCACAGCGCCAGGGCCTGCAATTCAAGCTGCACCCCACGCGCACCTGGGAGGAGTCGCTGGCCGCGTCACAGGCCGGGCAATGCCGCCTGATGAGCTTTTTGAACCGCACCCCCGAGCGCGAGCGCTGGCTGGTGTTTACCGAACCGTTGCTCACCGACCCCAACGTCCTCATCACCCGGGAGGAGCACCCCTTCATTGCCGATCTGGGCCAGCTCAAGGGCGCCACCATCGCCCTGCCGCGCGGCACGGCCATGATGGAGCGCCTGCGCACGGATTACCCCCAGCTGCAGTTCATCGGCACCGATTCGGAAACCGAAGCGCTGCAAATGGTGTCTGAGCGCAGGGCCGATCTCACGTTGCGCTCGCTCATCGTGGCGGCGCACACCATCAAGCACAACGGCTGGTTCAACCTGAAGATTGCTGGCCAGGTGCCCGGCTACGACAACCAGCTGCGCATGGGCGTGCTCAAGTCCGAAACCACCCTGCGCGACCTGCTCAACAAAGGCATTGCCACCCTCACGGCCCAAGACCGCGCACGGGCTGTGGACCGCCATGTCGCTATCAATGTGGTGAGCAAGGTGGGCCTTGACCACGCGGTCGTGCGCTGGCTGTTGGCGCTGCTGGCTTTGTTGGGGGTGGTGGCCGTCACCAGCCTGCTCTGGATGCGCCGCTTGCAGCAGCTCAACGCCCAGCTGCGCACGCTGTCGCAGACCGATGCGCTCACGGGCCTGCTCAACCGCCACGGGCTGGAGGGCTCTTTTGCGCTGGATGTGGAGCGCGCCCAGCGCTTTGGCAGGCCCTTGTCGGTGCTCATGTTCGACATTGACCACTTCAAGCGCATCAACGACAGCCAGGGCCACCTGATGGGCGACAAGGTGCTGGCCGAGCTGGGCAGGCTCATGCAGTCGCTGGTGCGCCAGGTCGATACCGTGTGCCGCTGGGGCGGCGAGGAGTTTGTGGTGATCTGCCATGAAACCAGCGCCGAGCAGGCCGTGCAGCAGGCCGAGCGCTTGTTGCAGCAGGTGCGTACCCACGCTTTTCCGCACCAGGGGCCACTCACCGTCAGCGCAGGCGTGGCCACAGTGCGCGCGGGTGATTCGGTCGATAGCCTGCTGGCCCGTGCCGACGAGGCCCTGTACCGCGCCAAGCGCGGTGGCCGCGACCGCGTCTGCGCCGAGGCCGCTGAACCCAGCGGCGTGCTGCCCTGAAAAGCTATTTTTTTTGATAGCTGTTTGCGCCCACCACGCGCGCTTTGCAAGCCTGAAACGCCATAAAAAAACCGCCCGGCCTGGCGGCGAGGGCGGTGGCAGCCGTGTGGCACGGACTGCGGCGGTAAATGCTTCTTTTTTGATAGCTTAAAGCGCACGTTGCACGGGTGCTGGAGGCTATTTTGACCACTGAAGCGCCCCGCAAACCGCCGGGGCGCTGCGCGCGTCAGCGCTTGTCGTCGTTGCCCAGCTGCGCCAGCGCCGCATTGCCGCCCAGCGACAGCAAGCCCGCGTTCGAGTAAATACCCAGCTTGGCACGCGTGTCCACGATGTCGAGGTTGCGCATGGTCAGCTGGCCGATGCGGTCGAGCGGGCTGAACGGCGCGTCTTCCACCTTTTCCATGGACAGGCGCTCGGGGTGGTAGGTCAGGTTGGGCGACTCGG